>NZ_QSRV01000001.1:0-125699 GCF_003437235.1 Collinsella sp. TF07-1 | reverse complement strand
CACGTGCCAAGTGGCGCGTGCGGCACGTTTTGGTGCTCGGTTGTTTCCGTTGTGTTACTGCCCAAAGACCTCTTCGGCGATACGAGCGCTTTCGGCGGCGTCCTTGGCGTAGTAGTCCGCGCCGATCTGCTTGGCGTATTCGGGGGTGAGCACGGCGCCGCCTACGATGATCTTGACGCCCGGCACCTCGGCATGAAGCAGCTTGATGGTCTCCTCCATGGCAACGACCGTGGTAGTCATAAGCGCCGAGAGGCCGACGAGTTTGATATCGCGCTCCTTGACGGTCTTGAGTACCTCCTGCGGATCGACGTCGCGGCCCAGGTCAAAGACGGTGTATCCGTAGTTGTCGAGCAGCATTTTGACGATGTTCTTGCCAATGTCGTGGATGTCGCCCTTGACGGTGGCCACGCAGATCTTGCCCTTGTCGGCAATTTCGCCGGCGGGCATCAGGCGCTTGATGGTGTCAAAGCCCACGCGCGCCGCCTCGGCCGAGGCCATGAGCTGCGGCAAGAAGAACTTTCCCTGGTCAAAGAGGACGCCAACCTCGTCGAGGGCGGGGATAAAGTGATTGTTGATGAGGTCCATGGCGTCGTGGTCTGCCAGCAGACGCTCGGTCTCGGCAGCGATCTCGCCTTTGCGGCCCGAGACGACCATGCGACGAATCGGGTCGTCGTTGCCGTCGGAGCCGGCGGTGCCGGCGGCGGGAACGGTGTCGGTCGATACTGCCTGAGCCGCCGCCGGGTTTGCGGCGATCTTATACGGATCGGTCCAGCCGGCGTAGCGCTCGATGTATCCGGTCGAGCCCTCGTCCTCAACGCTCAGCACGCGATAGCTGTAGACGGTATCCATAAAGCGCTTGGAGCCCGGGTTCATGATGGGGGCGTCCAGGCCCGCGCCAAAAGCGGCAGCCAAAAAGACCGAGCCCAGCAGCGGGCGGGCAGGCAGACCAAAGCTGATGTTCGACACGCCGAGTGCGCATTTGACGCCCAGGCGCTCCTTGCACATAGACATGGCGCGCAGGATCTGTTCGGCCTGGCGTTGATTGGTCGAGGCGGTCATGACCAGGCAGTCGATGAGGATGCGGTCCGGGCCGATGCCGTAGCGGGCAGCCTCGGACACGATGCGCTCGGCGATGGCGAAGCGAGCCTCGGCGGTATCGGGAATGCCGCCTTCGTCGAGCGTGAGGCCGACGACATTGGTGCCGTAGTGGGCGACCAGCGGAAAGATCTCATCCATGATCTGCTGTTTGCCATTGACCGAGTTGATGATGGGCTTGCCGGCGTAGCGGCGCACGGCTGCCTCGACGGCTGCGGGGTCGGTGGAGTCGATCTGCAACGGCAACAAGGTGGAGCCCTGGAGCTGTTCGGTTGCCTGCTGGATGATCTTGACCTCGTCGATCTCGGGCAGGCCCACGTTGACATCCAAGATGTCGGCGCCCTGCTCCTGCTGGCTGATGCCCTGGCTCACGACGTAATCCAGGTCGCCGTCGCGCAGGGCCTGCTGCAGGCGTTTTTTGCCGGTGGGGTTGATGCGCTCGCCGATGACGGCGATCTTGTGGCCGTCGCAGGGGAGGTCCACGACCGTCTGGGCGCTCGTGACCGACATACTGGGCTTGCGGTGACGCAGGCTGGGCGTATGGTTGTCGATGAGGGCGCGAAGTGCCGCCATGTGCGCCGGCGTGGTACCGCAGCATCCGCCGACGACGCTCACGCCGTCCTCGATCATGCCGGCGACGGCCTCGGCGTATTCGGGTGCCTGGATATCAAAGACGGTATTGCCGTCATCGTCCACGCGGGGCAGTCCCGCATTGGCCTGCACCATAACGGGCTTGTCGGTGACGGTGAGCATGCGCGCGGCGAGTCCTCGGAGCTCGGCCGGGCCCTGGCTGCAGTTGATGCCCAGGACGTCGGCGCCGATGGCGTCGAGGGTGATGGCGGCGACCTCGGGGCTCGTGCCCAAGAAGGTGCGGCCGTCTTCCTCAAAGGTCATGGTGGCAAAGACGGGCAAGTCGGAGTTCTCGCGGCAGGCGAGGACTGCCGCCTTGATCTCGGCAAGATCGGTCATAGTCTCGATAATAAAGAGGTCCACACCCGCGGCGACGCCAGCGCGCACCTCCTCGGCAAAGAGATCGTAGGCCTCGTCGAAGCTGAGGGTGCCCAGGGGGCGCAGCAGGGCGCCGATAGGGCCGATGTCGCCGGCGACGTAGCGGGCGCCGGCCTCGTGGGCGCAGGTGACGGCCGCGGCAAAGACGTCTGCCACGGTGGCGGTGCCGTCGAGCTTGTGGGCGTTGGCACCAAAGGTGTTAGCGGTGATCACGTCACAGCCAGCCTCGACGTACTGACGCTGGATATCGGTGATGACCTGGGGCTCCTCAAAGTTGAGCAGCTCGGGCAGGGCGCCGGCCTTCATGCCGGCCGCCTGCAGCATGGTGCCCATGCCGCCGTCGAACAGCAGGTGCCCGGTGCCCTTGATGGCGGCGCGCAGGCGATCGTCCTTAATGCGAAGGTCGTCGATCGTGCGCGTCTTGTATGCAGCGCCATCACGGCGTGCGGCATCAACGGGTGCAGCCAGCGCGGCACCGTCCAGATCATGAGTGATAAGCGGAGTAAACATCGATGGCTCCTAATGGCTGGAATAGCAGGTGGTGTGGGCGGCGCGGAAGCGGCAGTGCTCACGCATGCGGCAGATATTGCAGGTGGGGCGGCTCTGGGCGTCGTGGACCTCGCCGTCAAACAGACCGATCACCGCGGTCACGCTCTTGGTGGGCATGAGCAGGCTGGTGGGGGTGACGGTAAGTCCAATGAGGCGCGTGGCGTTGAGTGCATCCACGATTGAGCGCTGGGCCGAGAGCGGGCAGTCGCCATAGCCGGGACTAAAGCGCCAGTTACCGGCGAGTCCGTGTGCAGCGGCCGCAGCCTTGACCTGCTGGTCCATCTGCTCGACGGCGGCTTCTACATAGGCAGAGCATGCGGCGTCGAGCACGGCGCCTTCCAGGGGTTGCTGGGCTCCCGTGGTTCGCAGACGGCGTTCGGCAGACATCCCGAGGGTGCAGGCCATGAGCGCCGCCAGGCGGGCGTCCTTAAGGTGGCGATAGATATCACGACCCCGCAGCTCAACATTGGTGCCAACCAAGCGGATGCAGGGCTCGCCCTGCTCGTCGATGCTCGTGGCATCGACGGCAAACACGCGTCGCACGCCGCGGGGCTCGATATCCAGCTCCAGACGCTCAACGACAAGCTCAATTCGACGTGACAGCTCGGGCTCAATCTGCTGGCCGCCGTAGCCCAGATACCGCAGCATCTCGGCACGGTCGACACGAGGGTGGTGGGCAGCGTCGATACGGTAAAGCGCCGGCGACGCAAGGTCGGCCGGCACTTCTACAACGGTTGTATCGACGTGCGGTTTTTCCATTACCCCAGGCGCTCCATAATGGTCGCGGCGATTGCAGGACGGTTCATAGTGTACAGGTGCAGACCGTCGGCACCGTGCTCCTTAAGGTCGCAAAGCTGACGAGCAGCATAATCTACACCGGCCGCCTGCAGGCTCTCGGGGTCGTTCTCGTACTTGGCGAGGATCTTGATGACGGGGGAGGGCAGCGACGCGCCGCACATAAAGACCATGCGGCTGATCTGCGACTTGCCCATAAACGGCATGATGCCCGCGGTGATGGGCACGGTGATGCCGGCCTTGTCGGCGAGCTCGCGGAAGCGATAGAAGCACTCGTTATCAAAGAAGAGCTGTGTCACAAAGAAGCTTGCGCCGGCATCTTGCTTTTGCTTGAGGTGCTCGACCGAGAGGTTGAGATCCTCGCAGGCAATGTGACCCTCGGGGTAGGCTGCGGCGCCCACGCAAAAGCCGGCGTCGACGAGCTCGGGGATGAGGTCACGGGCGTAGGCGTAGTCGGAGGCGGGCTTGTCGTCCTCAGTCGCGCCAGCGGGCAGGTCGCCGCGCAGGGCCAGCACGTTTTCCACGCCGGCCGAGCGATACTCGTCGATCTTGGCGGCGATATCGGCATGTGTGCGGCCAACGCAGGTGAGGTGCGCTACCGAGGGCGTATCGAATTCGCTCGTAATCATATGTGCAATGGGGGCGGTGGTGGCACCGTTACCCGAGCCGCCAGCGGAACAAGTGACCGAGACAAAGCTCGGTGAAAGCTTGCACAGGTTGTCTGCCACCTCGCGAGCCGTATCGAGGGTAAGCTCACCCTTGGGCGGGAACATCTCAAACGAAATGGGCGTGGTGCCTTGGGATGCTGCCTGCTTAAAAACCTCGTCGACGCGCATATCGTGCTCCTTTAGATGCCTGGGTGCGATGTTTTTGTAGCAAGGATTCTACAGCACCACTGCGCTAAGGTGGAGTTTTTCTTGCTATTTGGGGATACCAATCGAAAATGCTTCGCTATCGGCATTTCCTATAACAGGGTAGTCAATCTAAGATGGGACTATATTGAATGGTATCTGATGCGAAATACCAGTTAAGAAAGCCCTGTCTCAAATTGACTACCCTTAAACTATGGGGAGAGGTCTGCAATTTATACAGTTGATTGGCCATTAAGGGCGGCAGCGCCGCTGTGATGCGGTAACCTCATTGATTGGTTTCGCGACAGCAACATAACGGTAATGTCGCGGAAACACGGCGAGTCTAAGCTATGACTCGTTCGTTAGTAATCAACACCGCATCTCACGCGGTGCCGATACGAAGGGAGTTCCGTATGGCCGATCTTACTGACCGCTTCGGGACCATGGTGTTCTCTGAGGAAGTCATGAAGGACTACCTCCCCAAGGACATTTGGAAGCGCCTTGCTGCAACCCTCGAGGACGGTGAGCCGCTCGACCTGGATGTGGCCAACGCCGTTGCCCACGCCATGAAGGTCTGGGCCATCTCCAAGGGCGCGACGCACTACGCGCACTGGTTCCAGCCGCTTTCGGGCATCACTTCCGAGAAGCACGACAGCTTCCTCGAGCCCAACCACGACGGCACCGCCATTACCAAGTTTACGGGCAAGAACCTCATCCAGGGCGAGCCGGACGCCTCCAGCTTCCCCAACGGCGGTCTGCGTGCCACCTTCGAGGCCCGTGGCTACACCGCTTGGGATCCCACCAGCCCCGCCTTTATCAAGGACGACGTCCTGTGCATCCCCACGGCTTTCTGCTCCTACACGGGCGAGGCCCTGGACAAGAAGACCCCGCTGCTGCGCTCCATGACTGCGCTCTCGCGTGAGTCTAAGCGTGTTCTGGCGCTGTTCGGCAAGACCCCCAAGAAGGTCGTTCCTTCCGTGGGCGATGAGCAGGAGTACTTCCTGATCAAGAAGGATGCTTACCGCAAGCGCAGGGACCTGGTCATCACCGGCCGCACCCTCTTTGGCGCTGCCCCCTGCAAGGGCCAGGAGCTCGAGGAGCACTACTTTGGCGCTATCCGCCCCACCGTCTCGTCCTATATGAAGGACCTGGACGACGAGCTGTGGGCGCTTGGCATTCCCGCCAAGACCAAGCACAACGAGGTCGCTCCCTGCCAGCATGAGCTCGCCCCCGTCTACGGTGAGGTCAACGAGGCCATCGACCAGAACCTGGTCATGATGGAGAAGATGAAGCTCATCGCCTCCCGCCACGATCTGGTCTGCCTGCTGCACGAGAAGCCCTTCGAGGGCATCAACGGTTCGGGCAAGCACAACAACTGGTCGCTTGGCACCGAGTCCGAGAACCTGCTCGACCCGGGCGACACCCCGCTCGACAACCTGCAGTTCATCGTCTTCCTCACCGCGGTGATCGAGGCCGTCGATAACTATCAGGAGCTCCTGCGTGCCTCCGTTGCTTCGGCCGGCAACGACCACCGTCTGGGCGCCAACGAGGCTCCTCCGGCGATTATGTCCATCTTCCTGGGCGACCAGCTTACCGAGGTCGTCGAGAAAATCATCGATGGCAAGGCTTCCGTCCATGCCACGCGCGGCGTGCTTGACCTGGGCGCCGATACCCTGCCCAAGCTGATGCAGGACAACACCGACCGCAACCGCACCTCCCCGTTCGCCTTCACCGGCAACAAGTTCGAGTTCCGTGCCTGCGGCTCCGAGCAGAACGTCTCCGACTCCAACCTGGTGCTCGATGCCGCCGTGGCCAAGTCGCTCAAGTCCTTCGCCGACGCACTCGAGGGTACGCCCGAGGATAAGTTCCAGGACGCCGCGCTCGAGTACTGCAAGAAGGTGCTGACCGATCACCAGCGCATCCTCTTCTCCGGTGACGGCTACTCCGACGAGTGGCCCATCGAGGCCGAGAAGCGCGGCCTTGCCAACAACAAGACCACGGCCGACGCTCTTCCCGCCTTTGTTTCCGATAAGGCTATCGCGCTCTTTGAGGAGACGGGCGTCCTGACCAAGGCCGAGGCTCAGTGCCGCTATGACTGCAAGCTCGAGAAGTACAACAAGCTCATGAACATCGAGGCTACCACGATGGTTCGCGAGGCGCGTCGTACCTATCGCCCGGTCATTACCGCCTACGCCACCAAGGTCGCTAAGGGCCTTGAGACTATTCGTGCCGCCGGTGCTGAGGCCGCCATGCAGTGCGAGCAGAACACGCTCAACAAGCTCTGCAACGGCATCACCGCCATCAACGACTCCATCAAGGCGCTCGACGCCGTGCATCAGAAGGCCGAGGCCCTCGATGGCCAGGAGCAGGCCAATGTGTATGCGCACGAGGTCGTTCCCGCTATGGATACGCTGCGCGCCGCCGTGGATGCCATGGAGGAGATCGTGGCAGCCGACTACTGGCCGGTCCCGACCTACGACGACATCCTGTTCTACGTGTAGAGCGTAACCGACATATCGTCATGGTATTGAGCCGGGGTCCGCATCGCGCGGGCCCCGGCTTTTTGTTTGCGAGGGACGCTTTGGAGTCCGTTTTGCAACTGATTCGCCCACGCAATAAGGGGTCGTGGGCAAAAAACGTCAAATATGAGTACTGTCACAAGCCCTGTAGCATTATTTTTTTGCAAAAAATGCAGTATTACGCAACGTATGTCCAAGTACATAGCTGATAAACGCCTGCAATTCCTCCGCCGTAGGACGCCTGACGTCCAAATTGCCTTCTGATGGCATGAAATCGCTGTTACTAAATTGGTAACAGTACTCATATTTGCCATTTTTTGCCCACGGTCCATCGGGAGATGCCGGGATCCGCACCCTGTCGGGTTCGAATCCCGGCGTATGGGTAGCAAAAAGCCCGCTACCGAATTTGGTAACGGGCTTCTCAGATTCTGTGGTGCCCCCAGCGGGATGTCCGCGTGCGGCTGGCGCCGCCCGCTTTCGCTGCGTCGCTCCGCTCCTTGCGTGCTGCGCTGGAAAACGCTTACGCGTTTCCTCAGCTCTGCACCCTGTCGGGTTCGAATCCCGGCATATCGGCAGCAAAAAGCCCGTTACCGCGAGGGCAATGGGCTTCTCAGTTTAAATGGTGCCCCCAGCGGGATTCGAACCCGCGATATCCACCTTGAAAGGGTGGCGTCCTTGGCCGCTAGACGATGGGGACAGCGGGAAAGAGTATAGCAGACTTTTTTGCCGGCGCGTATATCGATGACAAACTGGAAAACCACCACAAAGGTGCCTGTCCCCTTTGTGGTGGTGAGGTGCTAGGGGAGGAGCTTCATTGCGGCGTCGTGGGCGGCGTGCTCGTAGGTGTCGTCGAGGGGCTTGAGCGGTAGCAGAGCTGTGGCCTGCGCATCGCCGCGGCGCTCGAGGGCGTGGGTAATGAGCCAGTCGGCGAGTTCGGGGTTCTTGGGTAGCGCTGGTCCGTGCAGGTACGTGCCGATGACGCCCTTGTAGATCAGACCCTCAAAGCCGTCGTCGCCGTTGTTGCCGGTGCCCGTGACCACGGACGTTCCGAGCGGCGTGGCCTGTGCATCGAGCAGGGTGCGGCCGCCGTGGTTCTCGAATCCCACAAAGGGCTCGGGTGCCAGGTCGGTCTTGACGGCGACGTTGCCGATCAGGCGGTCGGAGCCGCGCACGGTCTCGGCGGCAATGACGCCCAGGCCCTCGATGCGATTCTCGCCCATATAGTACGAACGGCCGAGCAGCTGATAGCTGCCGCAGATGGCGAGCAGCGAACCGCCGTCCTCAACATAGGCCGCGACCTTGTCTTTTTGAGCGAGCAGCTCGTGTGCCACGGCCAGCTGATCGCGGTCGGAGCCACCGCCCATCATGACGATGTCGGCGTCGATGAGATCGAGCGACTCGCCCATGCGGACCTCGTCCACGCGCACGGGAATGCCACGCCAGGCGCAGCGGCGCTCGAGCGCGATAACGTTGCCGCCGTCACCATAGAGATTGAGGGCATCGGGATACAGGTAGACGATACGCAACGGGCGCGAAAGCTCGGTCGGCGCGACGCCAACGGGGACGGCACTGCCATCGGCGCACTTTGCAGCGTGGGCGGCAACCGTAGCCGCATCGGTGTCTTTAAGTCCGTCGAGCTCCTTGACCAGCGGCGGAAAGGCCGTGTAGTTGGCGACGGCGTAGAAAGTGTCGCCGGCAGCCTCGTCTGCCACGGCACCAATCGCCTGCTCGACACTCGAGATAATCGTGGCATCGATGCCGGCGTACTTGAGGCGCACTTGCATGTCGTGCGCGCGTGTGCCGCCGGCAAAGGCGACAAGCCCCGTTGTGTCGGCGATGCGCTCAAAGTCGACGTCGTAGATCCACGATACATCGTGGCCGTCGGCATCGTTGTCGTTGAGGAAGAAAGCGCAGAGTCTGCCGCCTGCCGTCTTGATGGACTGGATTTGTCGATCGAAGCCTACGGGATTCTTGGCCAGGTTGGCCTCGACGGTTCGGCCGGCGATATTCCAACGGCCCATGCGACCACCTGCCGGCACGTAGGCGTCGAGCGTGGGCTGCAGGCGTGCGGCGTCCACGCCCAGCTCGTGGGCGGCGAAGAAGGCTGCGGCTACGTTGTAGACCATATACAGGCCGTTGTAGCGCGTGGCGATGTGTACGGCAGCCGCGTCGGGCGCAGATCCAAAGACCAGGTCAAAACCGTAGCCGTTGCAGCCGAGCTCTACGCCCGTTACGCAACGGACCAGTGCGGGACGACCCCAGCCGCACGAAGGGCAATGATAGGCTCCGAGCTGGCCGTACTGCACATAGTCGTACTCCAACGGTGCGTTGCACTGTGAGCAAAAACGCGAGTCGCTAATGCGGTCGGACTCGGTGTTGGTGGCGCCGTCGATGCCAAAGGCGATGCTTGCATTGGGAACGCGCGCGGCGATCGCGGCACACAGCGGGTCGTCTGCGTTGTAAATGAGCGTCGTTGCCGGAGAGAGCTCCAGCGCGTGGGCGATGACGTCCTGGGTGTGGTCGATCTCGCCGTAGCGGTCCAGCTGGTCACGGAACAGGTTGAGCAGCACAAAGTAGGTCGGCTTGAGCTTGGGCAGCACACGTACGGTGTAGAGCTCGTCGCACTCAAAGACGCCCACGCGCTTGCCGCTGTTGGTGTGCTTAAGGCCGCTGCGGGCCTCGAGTAGAGCACCTACCACACCAGGCTCCATGTTGTTGCCGGCGCGGTTGCATACCACGGTAGCACCGCTGGCGGCAACGGCGTCGGCGATGAGGTTGGAGGTGGTGGTCTTGCCGTTGGTGCCGGTGATCACTACGCTGTGGTCGACCAGGCCCGCGAGGTCGCTCAGCAACTCGGGGTCGATCTTCATGGCGATGCGGCCGGGGAGTACGCCGCCCTGGCGTTTGAGGACAGAGCGCAGTCCCCAGCGGGCAATATCGCTCGAGGTGCAGGCAAGAGATGAGCGGAGGTTCATGAAGCCGTTCCTAACATTGATGACATGGTCGGGGTGATCGCGTCGCTAAAAGCCGTAGCGGCGCGCAAATTCTTGGGCAAGCTGCGATACATCTTCGCAGGCGTTGGCCCAGGGGGCAAAGTCGGGGGTGTCCGAGATAATGCCGTCGGCTTCCCAAACCGCCTGGTGCGAGAGGTCCCAGGGGTCGTGCGGCTCGGGTCGGCAGGGAAGATACGGCGTCTGGTACATGGGGTTCAGCAAGAAGAACGCGCCGCCCTCGCAACGGTTAGCGAACTCACGCAGCGCGCGCGTCGCCGGGCGCATCTTGTTCGTTTTGAACAGCAAGATCGTGCGGGCGAGCAGGTACCAAGGAGAGTTTTCGAGTGCGTCTGCCCCCATCTGCTCCTCGAGCTGGTGGGCCAGGGCAAAAAAGCCGTCCTGGTCTTCTAGGCGGGCGAGGGCGAGCAGCACGGTGCCGGCGGCCCGGGTGGGATAGCCTTCCGCCTTAAGAACGCGGCGAGCATAGTTGGCGGCAGCACGGTAGCGGGCGCTCGCCATGCACAGCTGCGAGATGGCCTCGAGCGTGTGGAGCCACCCGATAAGGGCCGGCTCGCTCACGGTAAGGTCCGCTGCGGTGACACCGTCGGCCAAAACATTATTGGCCCAGTAGTGCGGGGCCTCCATATCAAACCCGGGCACGCTCTGTTGCAGGTAGTCGGCCGCGCTCGTCTCGAGCTTCATCAGGTCGCCCAGGCAGGCGTCGACGGGCGTGTCGGCCAAAATGATGGCGAGCAGCTGGGCATCGAGGACATGCGCATCGATGCGGACGATCTTGAGCAGCTCGTCGCGCATGTCGTCGAACAGGCGATTGCGCGTCTGCTCGAACTCCTCGTCGCTGCCCATGTCCTCGATGCGATGGAGCTCGTCGAGCAGGTGGTGATGAACACCGGCATAGGACAGCAGCGCCTGAGCATGCTCGGACTGCGCATACTTTTGGGGATTCGCACTAATGTCGTTATGGACAAGCTCGCGTGCTGCATCGGTGAGCTCGGGGTGCGACGCCAGATAGGTGCGCTCCAGGTAGGCGGGGATGTAGACGCTCGGATCCATTAGAGGTCTCCTCCCTTAAACGGCAAGCCCTGCTCGGCCGCCCGCAGTATGCGCTCGTCGATCTGGGAGCGCACGATGTCGTTGGTGGCGACCCAGGCGGCAAAGCTGGCGTTGTCGGGCGCGCCCAGGCCCTCCTGCAGTACCGGCGTCGCCTCGGAGAGTGCAAGGACGAGCTCGTCGGTGGAGCCTGCACCCACGTTGACGCGGGCATAGACGCCATCGGGAAACTCGGTTTGGAAGTAGAGCGCCTCGGCTGCGTGCGGGCACGAGCGCGCAAGGATACGCAGGTAGTGCTCGGCACCCTCGTAGTCCAGCTCGCGCCAGGCTGCGCTCATCAGCGCGATGAGCGTCCACGGGTCCAAGTCACGCTCCGCGTCCTTGGGACGACGGCGCAGCGGCGTGTTAGCGAGATAGGGGACGGAGTGGGCAGAGCGAAAGCGCTTGAGCTCCTCGGCGGGGTATTCGAGCTTTGCCATGGCAAGCATCGCAGTATGGCGGACGCCGGCGGGGTCGTTGGGGGCAAAGTCGAGGCTGCGGTTTGCGGCTTCGAGCGACATGCGGTAGCGGCCGCTAATGAGCGCGCGCGATGCCAAGGCGGCAAGCCAGCGCAGGTAGGGGCGGCGCATAAGGTCGCCTGCGGCCTCGCGCTCGTAGGGGTCCTGCGCCGAGACGATCTTGAGCGCCAGGTCGTGTTCGACTTCATCGCGCTTAGATACCAAGTACTGCACGTATTCCTCGTTGGATTCGGCGGTGAGCGCCGTCAGCATGCGCTGGGCATCCCAGTTGGCCGGATCGAGTGCGGCTGCCTCGCAGAGCATGTTCTCGGCAGCTGCCTCTTCCTGCTCTGCCTGGGTATCGTCAGGGATAAAGGGAATGCGGTAATCGACGGCCTCGACCACCTTGGCAATGAGGTGCCCGGCGCGGTCGCGGTCGTGCACGATGAGCGGTGCGGGGTTGCGGGTGAATTGTTCCATCAGACGCTCTACGGCGGCAGCGTCGGTGAGCGGGATATTGTCGCGGCGCAAGGCCTCAAGAACGAGGCGATGGCAATCCTCTTGAATGGGATCGAATGCCATGGGGCCTCCTTTGCTGCGGTTAGGGTTCAAATGTTTCTATATAAAATTCTAGTTTACCCGCATGTGGCACACCGGGGGTGCCGCACTTGGACTTGCACCTTTGCACCACGAAGACGGATGTCGCACAAATGTCGGCACCTTGGACGACCGAGTGGTATCACGGTGCCGCAAACGGTCGATTTTTGGCGGCGAACGGTGCATATTTTGGAGGGGCACAGTCCTGCCCAGGATATGTAGTCAACCTTGATAAAACGTTTGCCCAGCTTGGGAGTATGAATGCCGCACAAGGGTCTTCAGGGATAGAAAAAACGTTTCATCATTGGCGGCTTTAGGTGAATAACTGACCAACCAGAACGGTAAAATAGCGTTTGTCTGAGCGTTGAGACGTTTAGACATCGCGCATTGTCATCGCCGGCAACGCGCAAACCGGTCCTAACGGAGCCAATTGGGTGCTCCGTTATATACGCAAGTCTAAGAGGGGCTTGTTTAGGAGGCACAGTATGGGACGTTTTACCAATCCTCGCGATCTGTACTTTGGTGAGGGCGCTCGCCACGAGGTGAAGAACCTCAAGGGCAAGAAGGCCATCATCGTTTCTGGCGGCAGCTCTATGCGCCGCGGCGGGTTCCTGCAGGACGTTGAGGCCGACCTCAAAGAGGGCGGTTTCGAGGTCAAGCTGTTCGAGGGCGTCGAGTCCGACCCGTCCATCGAGACGGTCATGAAGGGCGCCGAGGCCATGCGCGAGTTCGAGCCCGACTGGATTATCGCCATCGGCGGCGGCTCGCCCATCGATGCCGCTAAGGCCATGTGGGTCTTCTACGAGTATCCCGAGGAGTCCTTCGATAACATCATCCAGCCGTTCAGCTTCCCTGAGCTGCGTCAGAAGGCTCACTTCTGCGCCATCTCCTCTACCTCCGGTACCGCTACCGAGGTTACCGCCTTCTCCGTCATCACCGACTACGCCAAGGGCATCAAGTACCCGCTGGCCGACTTCAACATCACCCCTGATGTCGCCATCGTCGACCCCGAGCTCACCTACACCATGCCCGCCAAGCTGTGCGCTCACACCGGCATGGACGCTCTGACCCACTGCATGGAGGCCTACGTTTCCACCTTCGCCTCTATGTTCACCGATGCCAACGCCCTGCACGGCATCCGCGAGATCGTCGAGTGGCTGCCCAAGTCCTATGCTGGCGACCACGAGGCCCGTCAGCACATGCACGAGGCTCAGTGCATCGCCGGTATCGCCTTCTCCTCGGGCCTGCTCGGCATCGTTCACTCCATGGCTCACAAGACCGGTGCTGCCTTCGAGAACGGCCACATCATCCACGGTGCTGCTAACGCTATGTACCTGGGCAAGGTCATCCAGTGGAACTCCAAGGATCCCCGTGCTGCCGAGCGTTACGCTTACGTGGCCAAGGAGATCCTGCACCTTCCCGGCGAGACCAACGAGGAGCTTATCGCTGCGCTCGTCCAGAAGATCCGCGACCTCAACGACCAGCTCAACATTCCGCAGTCCATCAAGGATTACGCGAATGGTGGCGTGAAGGTCGACGCCGAGAACCCGCAGATGGTTTCCGAGGAGGAGTTCCTCGCCAAGCTCCCCGAGATCGCCGCGAACGCCGAGCAGGACGCCTGCACGCCCGAGAACCCGCGTGAGACCAAGGCTGCCGACTTCGAGAAGATCCTCAAGGCCTGCTACTACGACACCGACATCGATTTCTAATCGACTCTTGTTATCGTAACGAGGGGCTCCGCACGTATCTGTACGGAGCCCCTTTCTTTTTTCTTTTAGAGAATGGGATAGTTATGGCTGCAATTTTCAATAGCCCCAGCAAGTACATCCAGGGTCCGGACGAGCTCGCCAAGCTCGGCTCCTATGTCGAGCCGCTCGGCGCTAAGGCCCTCGTCATCGTGACGCCTTCGGGCAAGAAGCGCGTCGGTGCCAAGATCGAGGGCGGCTTTGCCGAGGCTAAGGCCGAGCTGCTGTTTGAGGACTTTAACGGCGAGTGCTCCAAGGGCGAGGTCGATCGCCTGGTTGCGCTCGCTCGCGACAACGGTTGCGACATCATCGTCGGCGTCGGTGGCGGCAAGATCCTCGACACCGCGAAGGCCGTCGCCTATTACCTGGAGTCCCCGGTTATCATTTGCCCCACCATTGCTTCGACCGATGCCCCGTGCTCGGCGCTCTCCGTGCTCTATACCGATGACGGCCAGTTCGATAAGTACCTGTTCCTTAAGGCGAACCCCAATATCGTTCTTATGGATACGACGGTTATCGCGGCGAGCCCGGTACGCCTGACGGTGGCAGGTATGGGCGATGCGCTCGCAACCTACTTTGAGGCCCAGGCGACGCACGATGCCGACGGTGGCACCTGCGCCGGTGGCAAAGGCGGCATGGCCGGCCTGGCGCTCGCCAAGCTCTGCTACGAGACGCTTATGGCCGATGGCGTCAAGGCCAAGGTCGCGCTGGAGAAGGGAGCGTTGACGCCTGCCGTCGAGCATATCATCGAGGCCAATACGCTGCTTTCGGGCATTGGCTTTGAGAGCTCGGGCCTTGCTGCTGCTCATGCCATCCACAATGGTCTGACGATGCTGCCCGAGTGCCACGGCATGTACCACGGCGAGAAGGTCGCCTTCGGCACCATCGTCCAGCTGGTACTCGAGGATGCCCCGACCGAGAAGCTCGAGGAAGTCTTGGGCTTCTGCATTGAACTGGGCCTGCCGGTCACGATGAAGGAACTTGGCGTTGCCGAGCTTACACGCGAGCAGGCCATGATTGTTGCCGAGGCCGCGTGCGCGCCCGATGACACCATGTGCAACATGCCGTTTGAGGTGACGCCCGAGATGGTCGCAAACGCCATCCTGGGTGCCGACGCTCTGGGCCACTACTATCTCATGGATGAGTAAATCAAGCTATGGAAGGGGCAAAGCAAGCAGATGGCTTTGCCCCTTTTTGCTATGGTGCAAACTAACCTGACCCCATCGCACCAAGTTGGTGCAAGGGGGTCAGGTTACTTTGCACCAATCGTTGTTTGATGAAGGGCGGATTCTCGTATGGCGCTTCCTATGGTTTACGGTGGTCCTGGCCGGTATGTTCAGGGGCCGGGCGAACTTTCGCGTCAGGGCAGGTATTTGCCATGGTTGGGCTGCGCTGCCTATGTCTTGTTTGACCAGGGCACCGAGGATCGGCTGTGCAGGCAGATTGTCGATGGATTTCTGGACGACGATCTGAGTGAGCCATTCTTTAAGATTTATGACGGTCCGTGTACGGAAGATGCCGTTGTCGAAATGGCCAAGGAAGCCCGGGCCGAGTATTGCGACATGGTGGCGGGCATTGGCGGCGGCAAGATGCTCGATATCGCAAAGGCCGTTGCGTTTTATGCTGAGCTGCCGTTGTGCGTATGTCCCACGGCGGCTTCGATGGACGGTCCGTGCAGCGCGATTTCGGTGTTGTATCACGAGGACGGGTCGTTCGACCGCTATCTGATGCTCGAGAAGAATCCAGACCTGGTCGTGGTCGATACCAACGTGGTCGCGGCGGCCCCACTGCGCATGACGGTCGCCGGTATGGGCGACGCGCTGGCAACGTACTTTGAGGCACGTTCGTGCGCCGCGGCGAGAGGTGCGAACGAGCACGGTGGCGCACCGGGGCACTTGGCACTGGTCGCGGCACGTGCCTGCTACGACACGCTTATGGAATGCGGCATCGCTGCCAAGCGCGATCTCAAAAAGGGACGTACATCGCCAGCGGTTGAACGCCTGATCGAGTGCAACATCCTGCTCTCGGGCGTCGGCTTTGAGAGCGGTGGCTTGGCGTTGGCGCATGCCATCGCCAACGGTCTGACGATTCTGCCCGAGTGCAAGGCCATGCATGGTGAGGCTGTGGCATTTGGCCTGGCGGTGCAGCTGCGTCTGGAGCGTGCGCCCGAGCTTAATCAGGTGCTCGAGTTTTGCCAGCGCGTTGGTCTGCCGACGACGCTCGAGGAGCTGGGCCTCGGCGAGATTTCCGATGCCGACCTGATGAGCGTTGCGGATGCGGCCTTTAGAAACGAACGCAATATGGCCAACGAGCAGGCCAAGGCGACCAAACAAAAGCTCGTGCAGCTCATGCGGGAGGCATAGCTTGGCGCTTGATCGACCTTGTGCAATCGAGGCTGCGATAGGCCATGGGTTATTTGCCTCAAAGGTGCTCCGCGTGTAATTTGCCCGAGGCGTGGGCTCATAGCGTATCATTATCTCTTGCTTGTTTGCACTGCTCAGGGAGGGGCCGCGCATGGCGCAGGAACACGATCTATTTGATGACATTATCGAGATCAGCAAGGGTTTCGACTTTCTTAAAAACCCGCTTGGCGGTGTGACCGATGCACTCGATCCGTCGGCACCGCAGTGGAATCCTGCCGACTACAAGGAGCGTCCGCGCGGCAACACCATTCCGTGCCTGACCTGCAAAAACGAAAAGAGCGGCTGCACCGCGTGCGTGGACGTGTGCCCGGTCAACGCTATCGAGGTCGAGGAAGACGCCATCGAGATCCTCGACTCCTGTCGCAAGTGCGGCCTGTGCGCCGCCGCCTGTCCGACCGAGGCGATCATCTCGCCACGCCTGGCGCCCAAAAACCTGTATGACGACATTGTCTCGGCAGCTACGAGCCACGAGACCGCCTACGTCACCTGCACGCGCGCCCTTAAGCGCATGCCGCGCGAAAACGAGGTCGTCGTTGCCTGCGTGGGCGATATTACGGCCGAGACCTGGTTCTCGGTGCTGGCGGACTATCCCAACGTGAGTGTGTACCTGCCGTTGGGCGTGTGCGATAAATGCCGCAACACCGGCGGCGAGGACATTCTGGGCGAGGCGATTGCGAAGGCCGAGGAATGGGCCGGTACGGGCATGGGTCTTGAGGTCGACCCCAAGAGCCTCAAGTGCCATAAGCGCCGCGAGTACGAGCGCAAGGAATACATGGAAAAGATCGCCCGCACCACGGGCCTGACCGTGACTAAGCTCAACCCGGCGACGGCGGCGCTAGCTTCGGTGACACAGAAGCTCAAAGCCCATCGTCATCAGATTACCCAGCTGGAGCGCACACTCAACACCATGTGCGGTACCACGACGACCAAGCGTCGCCGTTCGCTTACGCACGGGCGACAGCTGGTGCTCTCGACGCTGCAAAACCACCCCGAGCTTGCCCAGAACATGCAGGTGAGCACGCCGGAGTGCGATTTTGACAAGTGCACGTCGTGCGGCGAGTGCGTCAATGTATGCCCCACGTTCGCCTGCGATTTGATGGGAAGCGGCCGCTTTGCGTTGGAGTCCACGTATTGCTTGGGCTGCAGTGCCTGCGTCAAGGTGTGCCCCGAGCATGCGCTCAAGCTGGTTGAGCATGACGCGTCCAATCTGGTCGTCGTCGATCCCGAAGCCGAGGAAAAGGCTGCCCAGAAGGCGAAGGCTCACGAGGAGGCCGAGAAGGTCAAGGCCGAGGCAAAGGCCAAGCTCGATAAGATGCTCGATCAGGTGGAAAAGCTCGCAGACTAGTCAGCGACCCCTATCTCTGCTTCATTTGCGCCGCCGTGGCGTCCGGGTTCGCCTGGATGCTGCGGCGGCGCTATACTTATGCAGTTTGAAGTACCTGTATCAAAAGGAGCTGTCGTGTCCCTTTCCATCGGTATCGTGGGCCTGCCCAACGTGGGCAAGTCGACGCTGTTCACCGCGCTTACCAAAAAGACCGGCCTTGCCGCCAACTACCCGTTCGCCACGATCGACCCCAACGTGGGTATCGTCGATGTGCCCGATAGCCGCCTGCAAAAGCTCGCCGACATCGTCAACCCGGGTCGCATTGTGCCGGCTACGGTCGAGTTCGTCGACATCGCAGGTCTGGTGAAGGGCGCTAACGAGGGCGAGGGTCTGGGCAACCAGTTCTTGGCAAACATCCGCGAGACCGACGCCATCTGCGAGGTCGTGCGCTACTTTAAGGACCCCAACGTCATGCGTGAGGTGGGCCGCACCGGCGAGTTCGTCGATCCCGCCGGCGATGCCGACACCATCATGACCGAGCTTATCCTGGCCGACATGGGCACGCTCGAGAAGCAGCTGCCCAAGCTCGAGAAGGAGGCCAAGCGCGACAAGGAGCTCATGCCCAAGTTTGAGGTCGCCAAGCGTCTGCTTGCCTGGCTCAACGAGGGCAAGCGCGCCGCATCCATGGAGATGACTGACGAGGAGCGCGCCGCCGCCAAGGGCCTGTTCCTGCTCACCATGAAGCCCATCCTGTATGTGGCCAACGTGGACGAGGATATGCTCAACGAGGACCTGGCGCCCATCGATGGCGTCAAGCCGCTGCCGATCTGCGCCAAGATTGAGGCCGAGCTTTCCGAGCTCGATCCCGAGGACGCTGCCGACTACCTGGAGAGCCTGGGCCTGGAGCAGCCCGGCCTGGACGTGCTCGCGCAGGCCGCCTACAAGCTGCTTGGCCTGCAGTCGTTCTTTACGGCTGGTGAGATGGAGGTCAAGGCCTGGACGGTTCGTCAGGGCGCAACCGCTCCGCAGGCCGCCGGCGTCATCCACACCGACTTTGAGCGCGGCTTTATTAAGGCCGAGGTCATTGGCTACGACGATTACATCGAGCTCGGTGGCGAGCAGGGCGCCAAGGCCGCCGGCAAGCTGCGTATCGAGGGCAAAGAGTATGTCATGGCCGATGGCGACGTCGTGCACTTCCGCTTTAACGTGTAAGGACGACGCATATGTTTAAATATGGCAAAAAAGCTGGCTACATGGGTATTGCGTTGCTCGTACTTGCGGTGATTCCGCTGGTGGTTGCAGCGTGTGTTATCCCCAACATTGGTCCCGAGGTGGCAACGAAGTTTAACGCGGCCGGTGAGGTGACGCGCTGGGGCAAGAGCTACGAGCTGCTGGCGCTGCCGGTGCTCAACCTGCTGCTGAGCGTGGCGACGTACTTTACGGCAGGACGTCAGGCTAAAAACAATGATGACTCCGCCGCCATGGCGCGCATCGTGTGCGAGCGCTACCTGCGAAACGGCTGCATCACGGGTGTGTTCCTCAACGTGATTAACGTTTACTTTATGTACTCGGCTATTACCGGAACAGGCTTTGGCTTTGGTTTCTAGCTTGTCCTTTTAGGCAACGAGCCTGCACGCATATTCAATGGCTGCTGCGAGGCCGCCGCTCGATCGTGGTTTAAAGACCATATCGGCGGCGGCCTCGTTTTCGTATCCGGAACCGCGGAGGGCGAGTGCGATACCGGCTTCTAAAAGGAGCGGCAGGCCGCGTTGGCTGGTTGCGATTACGGCAGCCTGATTGAGCGAGCGGCTGTGCGCTTGGCATTGGATGACAAGTTCGCCTTGCGCCGGGCAAGGGACCAGAACGGCGGCGACGCGACTTGATAGCAATGCAAATGCTGTGCGCTCATCGGGCGAAAGACATTCTGCTTCAACGACGACGAGCTTGGGCGGTGCGCTGTTTGTGCGAAGCGTGGCTCGGTACGTGCGGACCGAAGAACCCGACATAGAAAACTCCTGTGTATTCGGCAAAACGTAAACTATAGTTTACGTTTATGTTCGGCTCCATTTCAAACTCGTCTGCATGGACGAACGTGCTAAACAGATTCTTGGCAGGCGGGTCGAAGAGACACGCAGGGACCTTGGTATCTCCAAGGTTGATTTTTGTGTGGCGACAGGAATCAGCCGACCCTACCTCGACCGAATCGAAGATGGGACGGCAAATTTCACGCTCAAGGTTCTATTTAAGATCGCGCCCGCACTCGGCATGACGGTGTCAGAGCTTCTCGAGGGTATCGAGTAGCCTTTTTTTGCTAGATTTGCCGTTTGCTGAACGGGTCCCCCCGACGGCGGCGTGCAAAAACGCGAGTATTCAGCATCCCTCAATAATTTGACGGCAGCCGGGGCCACAAATACGACGCGTAATGTTTTGGATTATCCACAAAATTCAATAATATGAGGAATAACAAGCGCGCGGAACGAGTCTTTCGAGTCGAAAGGCAATTTACAGCCAGCGGTTTTAACGTTCCCGGAAGGGGCGGATGCTGAAAACTCCGCTTTTTGCACGTTCCGAGGGGTATCACGTGCCCTACAAGGCCCAAAGAGGCGGATTTTGTTTTAGCTACGCCATCGGGATGCGGTCGTGGTTGACTTGGCTGTAGAACAGGCGCTGAATCTCGGCCGCATCACGTGACTGGCCGAGTGCCCACATGGTCTTGGCCACGAGCGTCTCGGTGGTCATGTCGTCGCCGCGCAGAATGCCCGGATGATCCGCGTAAGCACGGCCGACCTCATAAACGCCCAAATCGAGGCCCTCTTCGGGGACCTGCGTGGTCATAACGACAGTACGGCCCGAATCGACCCAGCGGAAAATCGCCTCCTGGAATGACTCGCCCGACTCACCAAACTCGGGGATACCGCCAATGCCAAAGGTCTCCAGAATCATGGCGTCGTAGCTATCGGCAAGGGCGTCCAGGATACCCGGGTTCACGCCGGGTGTCAGCTTAAGGACAAACACGCGCGGGTCGATACTGTCGTAGAAACGAACCGGATTCTCATTCTGGTGAGTGCCGTGAAGCCCGTTGCGCACAATGCGGTCGTTGCGGATGTAGGCAATGGGCGGATAGTTGACACTAATGAACGCGTTAAAGCTCATGGTGCGCTGCTTGCGGGCGCGCGTGCCGGCAATGGCGACGCCGCCAAACACGATCGAGACGTCGTGTGAATGCTCATCGAGCGCATAGAGCAGGCTCTGGTACAGGTTGAGCTTGGCATCGGTAAAGGGGTTGCCCATGGGCTTTTGCGAGCCGGTGAGTACGATGGGCTTGGGACTGTCCTGAATCAGATAGGAAAGCGCTGCCGCGGTGTAGCTCATGGTGTCGGTGCCGTGAAGGACTACGAAGCCGTCGTGATCGGCATAGCCTTCGACGATGACGTCGCGGATACGCATCCAGTCGCTCGGGCGCATATTGGTGCTGTCGATGTTCATGGGCTGCACGACGTCGAGCTCGCAGAGGCCCGAGATCTCGGGAACGCTCTGGGCGAGTTCCTCACCGGTCAGGGCGGGGGAGAGGCCGTTGCCGTCCTCGGTCGATGCGATGGTGCCGCCCGTGGCGATGAGAAGGATGCGCTTCATGCTGGTATTCCTATCGTATTTGCCGCCGCGAGGGCGGAGTCGTTCGGCAGTATTGTGGCACAGGGCGTCCAATGTTCAAACGTATTACATCATCTGTAACGTTCGGTAACACTTCAATTGCCGTCAAATAGGGGTCCAGGTCGTGCGTTTGCCGTGCGCTGATGGTTGCGAGGGACGAGAAACCCCATATAACGTGTACACTATGAAAGCTATTTCGTTCATTCACGCGGGTGAGCATCGGCTCCCCGCCAACAAGAGGGGGAAACCATGGATCAAAAGGCTTCCGCAAAGGTCCTCGTACTCGACTTTGGTGCGCAGTACGGTCAGCTCATTGCCCGTCGCGTCCGCGACCTCAACGTGTATTCCGAGATCGTTCCCTGCGACATCTCGGCCGACGAGATTCGCGAGATGAACGCCTCTGCGCTCATCCTTTCCGGCGGCCCGGCTTCTGTGTATGCCGAGGACGCTCCGTCCATCGACCCCGCCATCTTTGACCTGGGCCTTCCCGTCCTGGGCTTCTGCTACGGTCATCAGATCACGGCCGTGACGCTCGGTGGCAAGGTCGGCCACTCCGAGGTGGGCGAGTATGGCCGCGCCACCATCACGCGCACGGCAGGCGCCAAGCTCTTTAACTCCACGCCCATGGAGCAGACCGTGTGGATGAGCCACCGCGATGCCGTCTCCGAGGTGCCCGAGGGCTTTACCGTTACCGCCAGCACCGACGTGTGCCCGGTTGCCGCCATGGAGTGCGTCGAGCGCAAGATCTTCACCACGCAGTTCCACCCCGAGGTCAAGCATTCCGAGTACGGTCAGCAGCTGCTGAGCAACTTCCTGTTTGAGATCTGCGGCCTGGAGCCCAACTGGAGCATGGACAACCTGGTCGAGACCATGACGGCCGAGTTCCGCGAGAAGGTCGGCAACGACCGCGTGATTCTGGCCCTGTCCGGCGGCGTCGACTCCTCCGTCGTGGCTGCGCTGGGCGCCCGCGCCGTAGGCAAGCAGATGACCTGCGTGTTCATCAACCACGGTCTGCTGCGCAAGGGCGAGCCCGAGCAGGTGGAGGAGGTCTTCACCAAGCAGTTTGACGTCGACTTTATCCACGTCCACGCCGAGGACCGTTATGCCGAGCTTCTGGCCGGCGTGACCGAGCCCGAGGAGAAGCGCCGCATCATCGGTACGCAGTTCTGGAAAGAGTTCTTCGCGGTTGCTCAGCAGCTTGAGACCGATGGTAAACCCGTGAAGTACCTGGCTCAGGGCACCATCTACCCCGACATCATCGAGTCCGGCGCTCGCAAGACGGGCGGCAAGACGGCCACCATCAAGAGCCATCACAACCTGATCCCGTTCCCCGAGGGCGTGCACTTCGACCTCATTGAGCCGCTCGACCACTTCTTTAAGGACGAGGTCCGCGCGCTTGGTCTGGCGCTGGGTCTGCCGGGTCACATCGTGTTCCGTCAGCCTTTCCCGGGCCCGGGTCTTGCCATCCGCATCATCGGTGCGGTCGACAAAGAGAAGCTCGAGATCCTCAAGAACGCCGACGCTATCGTGCGCGAGGAGCTCGACGCCTACAACCAGCGCCTGTTTGAGCAGACCGGCGAGCGCAACTCCGAGCACAGCTGCTGGCAGTATTTCGCGGTCCTGCCCGATATTAAGTCCGTTGGCGTTATGGGCGACGAGCGCACCTATCAGCGCCCGATCATCCTGCGTGCCGTCGAGTCCAGCGATGCCATGACCGCCGATTGGGCCAAGCTGCCCTACGACGTACTGGCCCGCATCTCCGGCCGCATCGTTGCCGAGGTCCCCGGCGCCAACCGCGTGTGCTACGACATCACGTCCAAGCCGCCGGCGACCATCGAGTGGGAGTAGCCGAGGGTCTAATACGGCACGTCACAAAAGGTAGTGAATAGCAATGAAGCCCCAGGTAGAATTGGCTATCTGGGGCTTCTTCATGCAACGTCGCGATGCGCTCCATAACGCTCTATTTGGGGAATTTAGTTCAGGCAATGGAGACGGGCGCATGAACGCAGAAAAGACGGCACGAGGCCCACTTGAATCCTCGACACTCATCCGCATTATCGTTGCCCCAATGCCCTCTGCATCAAGCGAGGTCGGCGGTTAAGCAACGGCTCGGCGAGTGTTATTTTGAGAGCTACGCGCATCTAAGGCGAGTTTTCGTGGTAAAAACTACTTGCCGGAAGCCGCGGCTTTCAGAGTACGGCTTACGTGCACGTTTAACCTCCGTGGGCGACGGGGTGCCGCAAGGCGTAGAGTATCGCTCACCTGTAGGGGCAGCGTCGCTTTAGGACCGAGGGTTCGGCCTACTACGAGACGCCCCAGCGCATCATCGACGGCAACACCAAGCGCATTGTCTCCGAGTGCCAGGCATGTCTCGACCGCTACGAGCGCGAGGGAAGGCCCCGCTTCGCCGTCGACATCGACCGCATCGTGGGGCTGCTGGAGGGCGAGAAGTAGGGCACCTCGGCTCAGTCTCGAGCCATGCGGAGTCGCTCCGCATTTTTGAACGCCGCGTGTGCGTTCCAAATACTTGAGAAACAAGCTGTGAAGTGCGGTGGCGCGCCCGTGCCGGTGCATAGCCGTCACCATCAGCGTCTACGCGGTGTCGGCTCCAAGTGGAGCTGACACCGCTGCTGTATATGGTTTGCCTTGCTGCAAATGGCGATCAATGCCCGCGATGCTTCTGTTTGCGCTTCAGTTTTCTCTGCTCGTAGCGCGCATCAGCCTCTTTCGCGCGGCGTCGGCTTCTTGCATGAGCTGACTCCTGCTTCAACGCTTCCCTCTGTGCCGCGAGCGCCTGCTGCGCCTTGGTGCTCATCGCTGGCTGCTTGAGGGTTTTCGCCGCCTCGCGAGCGCGTCGCTTGGGGTTCTTTATGGGCTTGCTTGCCTCAGCCGGTTTGCCATCGAAGAACGAGAACTTCTCCCATTTGCCGACGACGAATTTCAGAATCTCCTCATCGGATGGCTCCGCGCCGAAGACGATGCGGGCGACGCCGTACCGTCCGTCCTCGACGTGCTCCGCCAGCCCGACCCAGAATTGGCCGTCGTGATATACGGTCAGGGTGGACGACACGCTGATCTGCATGGTTGGTTCCTCCTTTATGTAGATGACCATGCAGAGAAGGGACAACCAAGGAGGCAGGTTACTGATGCGGACTCCCGCACGCCCACGACTACCCGACGGGGACTGTGTTTTCATCTCTGGTGGTTGGATTGTAGCATGAGCGAATGCGCATTGACCTCGCTGCCGGCATGCTGTGACTGGTCGAGGGTTTTACCAGGAATGGGGAAAGCCGGCACAGGAACTGCACCCGGGGCGATGCGGTCAACATCGCCCCGGGGGTGAAGCATTGGCACGGAGCCGCGCCCGACGGCTGGTTCTCGCATCTCGCGCTGGAGGTTCCGGGCGAGGAGACCTCCAACGAGTGGTTGGAGCCTGTGAACGACGAGGATTATCTCAAAGCGACTAACAAAGAGGCTTAAGCACCGTCGCCCACCCGCGCCGCCGAGAGCAGTGCGCCCAAATCGGCCTGGATTGCCTCCGCCTTGCTTCCGAGCTGCAACGGGGCTGAGTCGCCCGAGATGTTTACGCTCAACAGATGCGCATCCGGCAGCTTTGCGGCCATGCTCCAGAACGGGAGCGTGATGATGCCGGGGGTCATCTCGCCCACGCCACGCTCCAGCAGCAGCACGCGGCCAGCTCCGCGCTCGTGCACGAAGCGCTCGTATCGTCCGAGGCTCTCGCGCCATGTCGCACCCTGCAGAAACGTGCCGTCGCGCACCCACGGTATAAGATACTGGTTTTCCGTGCGAAAACGCTCATGCCGCTAAATTGAGCGACCGCCTGTACTGCAGCGGGATCATCCGCCCGAGCGATCCCTTAATCCGTCGCCCGTTGCGCCAATCGGCAGAAGCCACGCGTGGACGCTAATCGCTCGAGCGAATCGTCGTCGGTTTCCGTTTAACGATTTCTTTTTCCGCTATTATCCGACCCTCGGACTTCCTCGTGATAGAAGTAGTCCACGATCACCGGATGCCCCTGGGGGACTCTGCCATAAGGCATTTCGTTGTCCACAAAGGGGCAATCGTACTTCTCGGCCATTTCCTCGGCTTTTACTTCAAGCGCTTCAAAATAGCTACGGTTGTGCTTGTTATAGATCTCATCGTAAAGCGGTACGAGATCGGGATGTTTCTCGGCGATATAATCCAGGATCGCTTTTTTGAAACCACCCCGAAGATTGAGATTTTCGAGCCAAAACAAATCGCACCGATCCTTTACTCGCTCAAAAATCATCTCAAAATCCGTGATGCCGGGAAATACCGGGGACACGAAGCAGACCGTACGGATACCTTCGTCATAAACCTGCTTCATAGCGGCGATACGACGCTCGATGCTCGACGCGGAGTCCATATCGTTCTTGAAGTTCTCATCCAGCGTGTTGATCGACCATGAAACAGTCACTCGTCCAAGCTTCTTCAGCAGATCGATATCCCGTACCACAAGATCGGACTTTGTGCAGATCAGAATATCTGCATCGCTGCCAATCAGCTGCTCCAGGAGTTTCCTGGTATTCCCGAATCGCTCCTCCTGTGGATTGTAGCCATCCGTCACAGAACCGATAACCACCCGCTGTCCAGCGTATTTCTTCGGATTCTTGATTTCCGGCCAATGCTTCACATCAAGAAAGGTGCCCCATTCCTCCTTGTGTCCGGTAAAGCGCTTCATAAAGGAGGCATAGCAATACTTGCAGGCATGCGTGCAGCCTACATAGGGATTGACCGAGTAGCCGCCTACCGGCAGGCTGGACTTGGTCATGATGTTCTTTGCTTCCACCTCATTGATGAGGATTCCATCGATCACTTCCGCCATGTTCTCTGCACCTCCAGCACTCTTTCGAATTCTTCCGGCAATTCCTGAATCATGTTTTCGTCCCCTATGACAGAGACGAGGTCTTCCTTCATAAACATTGGAATGCCAAGCGCGTGCGCCTGGTCCGTCAAAGACCATGCCCACTCCGGTTCCGTATGAACCTTCCTGCTCTGCGCCCCGGTCATGGTACCGACGACGATCCAGTTGATTCCGGAAAGGTCGACCGTACCGGGATCGTCGAATAGCGGCTCAAAAGTAACGAAGAAGTGATTTGCTTTGACGTTTTTCCGAAGGGCGTCGATACGCCACAGCTCCGCTTTCCTCGTCACCGTAACGCCGAACCATGCGTTTTCCAGGTCGGTATTTAAATCCAGCAAATCGGGTCTCTTGGTCAGGAACAGGAACTGATGCTGTGGATTCTCATGGATCTTTGCAAATACCTCGTCTCGCCATTCCAGCTTCCACCCGGAGAGATCGCTCATGCCGGTAAGGAGAAAGTTCTGCGGGCGTTTCTTTTCCATCATCTTGAGCTTGCTCGGGAAGAACGCAGGATCAGCGAAGTCGTCAATCATATGCCAACGTTTCACATTGTTACGGGCATAGCAATATGGACACCCCACCGTGCAGCCGATGACGATATTCATATTCTGAATCTGATTTTTGATGCAGATGCTCATAACGCCTGCCTACCTGCCTCTCCCGTAAACACGCAATCAGCCTCCCCCACCTTGCGGGCAAAAGCCTCGATATCTTGCTTGCAAGCAGCAGGCTCGCAATCGCTCAAATCGTATGACGTGCCGCCGTTTCGATAGACGGCCCGATGGGAAAACGATCGGTTGACAAGCCCGATGCCGAGCTTCTCGTACAGGGTCATCCGTGCTCCCTTTCAGCTATTATAAACAGGTGTCTATAAACAGTATCCTTGTTGATTTTCGCAGGGGCAATGAACAAACGCGTGCACCTGTCGATAAACGAACAGCTACCGGACATTGTCAAACGACTCAGATTGGAGAGGCGATGGGAGAAACCAAGATCGACCGCCGGCGGCGCTACACCCTCTCGGTCATACAGGAGGCGTTCTTCGCGCTGCTGGCCGAGGTCGGCTTCGCGAAGATGACGGTGGCGGACATCTGCCGCCGCGCCGAGATCAACCGGGGAACGTTCTATCTGCATTACGAGGATAAGTACGCGCTGCTCGATGCGCTTATCGACGAGGCATTGGCAGCGGCTCCCCCGCTTGAGGGGGTTGAATCGGCAACGCTTTGCCAGCGTCCGCCGGCAGACGACGATTATCGCCTGCTTTATTCGGACAGCGACGCATACGCTCGCGTAGCCCAGCGCGTCATAGAACGCGGAGCGGAGCAGATGGTTCCCTGGGTCATGGAGAAAACAGGGCTTTCACGCGAAGACGCCTTCCTGCTCTTCGTCCACAACGTCCAGGGCAATCTGGCCGTCAACCGCCTGCTCGGCTGGAGACGAGGCCCCGAGTTCGCCCATGCCCAGGAGCTGCTCAACGCCTATTCCGAAGGGGGCTTACTGGCGGTATCCGCTCTTCGCGATTCCGATAACCCATCGTGACCTGCGATTCAGGAATACCAGCCTCCGAGCCCTCTCGTTCGGAGGCTGCGGCTAAAACCTCATTGCGCGTCTACCGCTCCGCGTTACTCGCCACCTGCCCGCGCCGCCGAGAGCAGGGCGCCCAGGTCGGCCTGGATCGCCTCCGCCTTGCTTCCAAGCTGCAGCGGAGCCGAGTCGCCCGAGATGTTTACGCTCAACAGGTGCGCATCCGGCAGCTTTGCAGTCATGCTCCAGAATGGGAGCGTGATGATACCGGGAGTCATCTCGCCCACGCCGAGCTCCAGCAACAGCACGCGGCCATTGCCGCGCTCGCACACGAAGCGCTCGTATCGTCCGAGGCTCTCGCGCCACGCCGCGCCCTGCAGAAACGTGTCATCGCGCACCCACGGCACAAGCTGCCAGCCGCAATGCGGGCACCGGGGGACATCCTCGCTGAGGACCTCGAACCCCGTCATGCCCGCGAGCATGCGTTCGACGTAGGGGCTCGCGTCGAAGACCTCGTCACAGCATGGCTGCTTGCACTGAAGGTGCGCGAAGCTTCCCTGATAGTTGCAGATTCTCTCGGCGGGAAACGTCTTCTCGACCTGGGTGTCCACATTGGTGCTCAGGATGAAGTAGTCCTTATGGCCGATGAGAGACCGCAGGTCTAGGTAGGGCTGTGAGGCCGGCTCGCGCAGCATGAAATCGATATAACGCGCATAGTAGGCCCATTGCTGCTCGAGGCTGGGGTAGAGGTGGTAGAAGCCGTCAAAAAGGCTCTTAAAGCCAAATGCTCGCTGCCAGTCCTCCATTCCGGCGCGCGCCATGCCCGCGCGGTTGTAATGGTTGAACCCGGCGGCGCTCGACATGCCCGAGCCGATGCCGACAATGATGGCGTCGGCATCGTCGATAAGGCTTCGAAGCCTACGCGCTTCTCTTTCTAGGGGTGGCATCGGGCGATCTCCTCGAAAGCCGGGGCCATATCGCCGTCAACGAGAATCGTCTCGCACGATGCATCGGGCGCCATAGCCTGGCCGTAGTTGAACACGATGTAGGTGGCGTGCTCGCAGGCGCTTGCGACCTGGGCGAGCATGCGCTTTATGACGCCGTTGTGCAGTCCCACGCCAAGTTCGAGGATGGCGACCCTGCCGTTGCGATGGGCTTGCACAAGGCGTTCGAGCTCCTCGAGCCGGGCCATGGCGAGGGCGTCTGGATGGGCGAGACGCCGCTCGTCGATCGACGTGCGTATGCTCCCCTCCGTCTCGAGCACGCGCTCCTCGTCGAACCCGGCGCGCGCGAAGTGCCCGTCGATGTTGCATGTGACCACGAAGGTGTCGGCGTGCTCCGTAAGACGCCGCAGCCCGTTCATGAGCGAGCCGGGCTCATATTCGAGATACTCCTTTTGATGGAACCGCTCGGCCCATCGGCGTCGCACGCTGGCATCCGGGGAAGCGAGCCCCTGCAGTATGCAGCCGATGCCGTCGGCCTGAGCGAGGTCGCCGTACGCCTCTCGGAAATGGGCATCGGCGCTAAAGAGGTTGAGTCCCTCCGCCATGTCGAGCCCGTTGCTGGCGCCGATGATGACAAGATCCGCTTCGGCTAGCGCCCTGCCTATGCGAACTGCTTTCGCCGTCTCCATGCGCTACCTCCCCAGCGTCTTGCGCACGTCGGCGAGCACGTCGGCGATGTCGGCGCGAACGGCGAGCCCCCGATCCTCGATCGCGCGGGGGAGAAACTGCGTCTTGTTGTTTACGGCGATGTAGCTGGCCTGCGGTAACTGCGCCGTGAGGGCCCAGAACGGCTCCTGGATAAACGCGGGCGTCATGCGGCCCACACCCAGCTCGAGGAAGAGGATCCTCTGACGCGCGTGCGCGTCGAGCCAGTCGGACACCTTGCGGTACTGCTCCTCGTAGAGCTCGCCCTGCAGGAAGTTGCCGTAGCCGCGAACCCAGGGGAACGCCTCTGCCCCGCAGTGCGGGCAGCGCGGCACGAGCTCTGTCGGAACCTCAAGGCCGTCTCCCATGGCCTCTACCATGTTGGAGACCGGCTCGACCGCATCCCACACCGCGTCGGTGCAACAGCGGGAGCACTGAAAGAAGCGGTGGTCGCCTTGGATCTCTGCCACCTTCTTCCAGGGGTAGAGCTTCACAAACTGCGTGTCCTGGTTGGTGGTGAGCACGAAGAAATCCTTCTCGGCGAGAATGGCGTCGAGGTCCTTGTAGGGCTTGCGCAGCGGGGCGTTGAGCGTGGTGTCGAGGAAGGTGGCGAGGTATCCCCAGCGCGCCTCGGCGGTGGGCCAGCGGTAGAACGACCCCTCGAAAGCGCCCTTGAAACCGTAGCGCTCGGCGAATTTGCCGAAATGCCTGCGATAGGTTGCGTTGTCCTCGTAATAGAAGTCGCCGCCGCCCGCCGCGGAGAGCCCGGAGGCCCCACCCACCAGCACGCAATCGGCTTCCTCGATCATGCGGGCGAAGTCCCTGATTTGCTGGTCGTAGGGCTCGGGCTCGCGGTCACTCAGCTCATAGGGCGTGCCGCCGCTGCGGTAGGCGGCCTGAAGGGAAAACGATTGGTTGGTGAGCTCGATAACGAGCTGCTCGTACAGGGTCACTGGATACCTTCTTTCAGCTATTATAAACAGGTGTCTATAAAAAGTATCCATGTCGATTTGCTTAAGAGCAATGAACAGCTTCGGCCTGCTGTCGATAAACGAGCGTTTGCCGGGCATTGTCGAGCGTTGCAATTGGAGGGGTAATGGAAGCGGGGAAGATCGATCGTCGCCGACGCTATACACTCTCGGTCATACGGGAGGCGTTCTTCGCGCTGCTGGCCGAGGTCGGCTTCGCGAAGATGACGGTAGCGGATATCTGCCGCCGCGCCGATATCAACCGCGGCACGTTCTATCTGCACTACGAGGACAAGTTCGCCCTGCTCGACGCGCTTATCGACGAGGCCCTGACGGCGGTGCCGCCGCTCGAGGGAACGGAGGCGGGTGCCCTCTGCCAGCGCCCGCCGGCAAACGATGACTATTATCTGCTCTACTCGGATGACGACGCGTACGCCCGGGTGGCACAGCGCGTCGTCGAGCGCGGCGCCGAGCAGATGGTTCCCTCGATCATGGAGGAGACTGGGCTTTCGCGCGAGGACGCCTATCTGCTCTTCGTCCACAACGTCCAGGGAAATCTCGCGGTCAACCGCCTGCTCGGTTGGAGGCGAGGGCCCGAGTTTGCCCACGCTCAGGAGCTGCTCAGTGCCTATTCTGAAGGAGGTATGCGGGCGGTATCCGCCCGCTATGATTCTCGTAGTTCATCTTGACCACGGGTTCATTTCAGGTAAGCAGTGCAGCTATGAGCTGAGGATAAAGCGCCATCGTGTGCCCCGCGCTCTCGACTTCTCGGCAGAAATGTGAGCCTTTGGTCAATGTATCTCAAGATTGAGCGTTGGCTCCGCTTTTGATTTGGTGACATGACGGAGTGCGACGGCATGGCATTGTCGCATCGCTGTGCTGTCGCAGCGCCAGACGTCTTCGTGGCCGCCGTTCAGCCCTCGTCGAGCTCCTTCAGTCGGGAGAGGCAGCGGTCCAGAAACCCGCTCCGGGCTTGCGCGGCAAGGAGTCCGTCGCAGAAGCGGTCGCCACGAACGCACCACGTGATGCATGCGCGTATCAGGTCAATGTCCCCATGGTCGATGTCACAGCTGTCTATGCCTTCCGAGGTGTCGATGCTATGGCGTTCAAGCGTCTCGAAGTAGCTGGTGTCCGCGAACCCGTCCAGTTCATAGAAATCGTCGACGAAATCCTCGAGTCCGAGCGTCCCGCCCCCAAGCTCGACATTCATGTTTCTGTCCGTCAGCTTGCCAGCGTACTTGGTTAGTCTTTCGAACGTGTTCGCTCCTTAGCTCAAAAGTCCGTTGTCGCCCAGGTAGTCCACGAAGGCATCGATGATCCGTGCCGTGCGAGTCGCGATGTCTATTTCGGTGAAGTCTTCCATGACTTGTGTCAGGCGCTTGAGTTCCGCGATCTTTGTTCCGGCTTTGCGCTTGCCATTGCCGTCGGTGTATCCCTCATAGTACTTGCGTTTATCGCAGAATCTGTAGTCGGCCGCGCGGATGTTTACACGCTTCTCGAGCAGCGCCTTGTTACCCAGCGCCTCCAGGTTGGATTGGTCGACGAGCGGGTCTACCTCGTTGCGCTTCTTGGCATAGATGTGCTCAATTTCGAGCGTGGTGTCTAGGTCCATGAGTGGTTGATCTGGGTCTGCGTACGCCCACCAAGTGAGCATGGACTTCGTTACAGGCCTGCCGTTGGTGAACACGTAGGTTCGGAATCGCTCAGCAATATTTGCGCGATTGAAGTGGTGGTTGGGAAACTCCACCGGGCGGTGCTCCACGATGTTGATCATCTCGGGATACACTGGCGAACGCAGCGCATTTACGCCGGGACGCTCAATGGCGTAGGCGAGAACGAATGCCGTGATCTTGTTTAGAAAGCCGTAGAGTGCCTCGTCATCGAGGACACTTTTGCTGTCGCGGTTGGCAAGGAACCAGACGCTTAGCAGATAGGTCCACATGCCGTTGGGGGCGTAGTTCAGCACGAAGAGCCTGCGGAGCACGCGCTCACTGAACCCTTCCTGCGCATCGACGCGTTTCCAGAAGCCGAGCAGCGCCTCGAGATCGTCGAGCGTGGCGTCCTCCTTGAGCATGGCGTAGCCATCGGCACCGAAGAAGTCGCGCAACGATGCGGTGGTCGTGTCGCGGATGCCTTTCTTCGCGCGGCGGTAGTACATATAGCGCGTAAATAGCTCATCGGTTGGTGTACCGCGCATGGGCCGGAAGATAGCGTTCGCTCCCTCCTCGAGCGCCTTCCAGCGACGGATGAACTCGTCCTTGCGCCCCGTGTCGGAATAATGCTTGTAGAACTGGCTTTTGAAGATGTCGGCATCCGAGAGAGGCAGCCCTCGGTCGTTTAGAGTCGAGAAGATGCGTAGCGCGGTGTCCTGCGACTCCGCTTCAATGGGTAACAGTATCACATTGTTGATGACGCGTGTGGCCATGTAGACGGTGTAGGTGGGCCACTCGCTCACCAGTTGTTCAATTTTCCTCTGGAAGAAAGCGAAGTTGCGGGCATAAGCGCTCTTCCAGCCATCGCCTACGTTGCCCTCTCGTAAAATCTCGAGGAATTCATTCTTGTCGTTGTCCGATGCAACCTCGGAGTCGATCTTGAGGCGCTCCATGTCGGGCTCGTCGAACTCGTCGGTTTTCCATACACAACGGGCGATTGCCTCGCGCATCTTCACAGACTGCTTATCCTTCATGTTGGTGAACTTGTCGTAGAACGCGCGGAGCAGCAGCATGATGGTGGTGAGGCGCTGCTGGCCGTCAATGATCTCGAGTTGACCAGAGAGGTTCTTAAAGGTGACGATGGGTCCTAGAAAGTATTCGTCGTTCTCGCTGTCGAAACGCTCGTAGTCATCGCCTGGAAAAGCGAACGAGAACAGGTCGTCCCACAGCGTTGCGCATTCATCCTCGCCCCAGGCGTAGGGCCTCTGGTAGTCGGGGATGAGGAAGTCCGATCGCTTATCGGTGAGAAGATCGCGAATCGATCGCTGGTCGATGTTGAGCTTGGACATGAGCTGTACCTTCCGCGCGGGAACAATCAAGATGACACGGATTATATCGCCGAAGTCGTCATTCGCTCTATTGCTGCGAGCTACTGAATCTGGCAACCTCTGGCCAACCCTTACGGTTTCATGTCGTGATCCATATCGGCGCTGATTAATGTCCGTGATGCTTCTGCTTGCACCTTCTTTGGAGAGCGCGAGCGAGAGATGCGATCTACAGACGTCTGAATAGCTCCATCCGTTTTGGTTACAACAAAATGTGTGCCGCGCGCCTGCGGCATGAAGAAGGGAGATTCTTGTGAATATCGTTGTATTGAGCGGCAGCCCGCGTAAGGGCGCTAATACCGATACCATGGTCGAGGCGTTTGCCGAGACCGCGCGTGAGGGCGGCAATACGGTCGAGGTCGTCCGCGTTGCCAGTAAGAAGATCGCCGGCTGCTTGGGATGCCAGTACTGCTTCGCCCATGAGGGCGTCTGCGTGCAGAAGGATGACATGGCCAACGTGATTGAGTCGCTGAAAGACACCGACATGGTTGTCTTCGCTTCGCCTATCTACTGGTTTGATATCACCGCACAGGAGAAGGCTGTCATCGACCGCCTGTACGCCTTCGGTGCTACGGGCTTCCCGTTCACCAAGACGGCCCTTTTGCTCGATAGCCACAGCGAGGGCGTCTATGATGCGGCGATCGCTATGTACAAGTCAGCCTGCGCGTACTGCAAGTGGGAGGACCAGGGCATTGTCACCATTAGCGGCATGACCGAGCGCGACAGCATGGCCTCATCGCCCAAGCTAGAAGAGGTGCGAGAGCTCGCTCGCAAGCTCGCCTAAGGACAAGAAGACCGCATGGCAATCAGCGTTGGTGGAAATGCTTGCTGTCCTTACCGAGAGATAGGGGCGAATTCCCTCAAGTGCCGTATAGAACAATTTTTAAACGCAGAAAAATAACTGAAAACAAATTAATCCGCGTTAAAATATTGTCAAATAGAAGTTCATGAGGGAAGGTTACGTATGCGTCGCAAGGCAGACGAGCTCCTTAGGGAATGGCGAGACAGAGCTGATAGAAAACCTTTGCTGGTCAAAGGCGTGCGCCAGTGTGGCAAGACCTATTTGCTCAGAACGTACGCCCAGGATCTTTTCGAATCGGTTGTCTACGTTAATCTTGAGAACGACCGGTCGGCGCGAGCGGATTTTTCGGGCGGTCTTGACCCTCATTCGATCGTACGTGCGATCGAGGCTCGTACGGGACAGCGTATCGTGCCTGGCAAAACCTTACTGTTCATTGACGAGATCCAGGCATGCGAGGAAGCGCTCACTTCCCTTAAATACTTTTGCGAAGATGCTCCCGAGTATTACGTTGCGGCTGCCGGGTCGCTTCTTGGGGTTGCCATTAACCATCAGTCGTATTCGTTCCCCGTCGGAAAGACCGACTTGATTGAGATGACTCCACTCGATTTCGAGGAGTTTCTCTGGGCGATGGGGCACGATCAGCTGGTCGACGAGATACGCTCATCATTCGAGATAATGGGTCCTCTTGCGCCAAGCCTTCATGAAAAGGCGCTTGGGCTCTATCGACAGTATCTTGTTGTTGGCGGAATGCCCGAGGCGATCCAAACGTACATCGATGATCAGTCAATCATTGATGTGGCCGAAAAACACCGGATTATTCTCGACGGATATTCCGCCGATACCAATAAATATGCTGATGAACGCTTGAGCGCAAAGACGCGTGCGTGCTTCGATTCCATTCCACAGCAGCTTGCCAAAGAGAATCGTAAATTTCAATACAAGGTAGTGCGAGCGGGGGGCAATGCGTCTCTCTTTGGAGATGCTCTCGACTGGCTTGTATTGTCGGGTACGGTGGCGCGCTGCAGCCTAGTCGGGCAGATTGAAAGCCCTTTAGAGGCCTTCGTTAACCCTTCTGCTTTTAAAATCTATCAGGCGGATACAGGGCTGCTCGTCTCCAAGGCCGGTGCTCAACGCGCCGATATTCTAGCCGGCATCGGCGGCACATTCATGGGTGCACTTACCGAAAACTACGTTGCCCAACAGCTTTCAGCCATGGGCTATCCGCTGCATTATTGGGCGCGAGATAATCGTGCGGAAATCGACTTTGTAGTAGAGAAGCAGGGATGCTTGTCTGCGATTGAAGTCAAGGCGGGGGAGAACACAAGATCTCGAAGCCTTTCCTCACTTAAAAAGACCCATCCGGGCGTGCGCCTTATCAGGCTATCTACGAAGCCCTTTGGAATGAATGATGGGCTTATGTCTGTTCCACTTTATGCGGCATTTTGTCTATAGGGATGATGCTGCTGTAATGCATGGGGCCCGGAGCGCGGCATTTACTGTGCTCTGGGCCCCACCGTTTTGAGAGCTTATGGTGGTTTCAGCCGATCGTCCTAGTCAAACAGACTCGGCATGTCGTTTTCTTTCATGAGGGCACCGGCAGAGGGTAGGCTCTGCGCGGTAAACTTTTCGGCCGAGACGCCGGCGCCAAGGATGTCCTCGGTCGTGCCGACGGTGGTGACCGAGCGGCCCTTCTTGGCCGTAAAGGCCTGGACGCCCTGCGTGTTGGTGGTCGTCTTGGTCTTAAGCAGCGACGTGTTGAAGTTCATCAAACGATAGTCGCTCGAGACCAGCGCGATGTCGCGATCTTCCTTGAGCACCTGGGCATACAGCAGCTTGCTGCCACCATAGATGGCGTTTTTGAGGCGCTTGCGGTTGGTCTTGGTAACGTATCCGGCAAGCGCGACACGCACCACGCGGCCGTTCTCAAAGACGAACAGCACGTCGGCCTTGTAGTCCTCGGGGTCGATGACCCAGATGACGTTCTCGTCGGGTTCCATCTCAAGATCGGTCGGCAGGTACGAGCCCAGCTGGGCCGACTTGGTGTCCTCAAACGCCGTGACCTTGCACTTGTACACCTGGCTCTTGTTGGTAAAGACCAGCAGCTCGTGGGTGTTGGAGGACGGGAACTCGATAAAGGGTTTGTCGCCGTCCTTGTACTTGAGCGTGGTCGCCTTCTTGAGCACGCGGTCCGTCATCTTCTTGAGGTAGCCATCGCGCGAGAGCATGATCGTAACCGGGTACTCCTCGACCTCGGGCTCCAAGCTTACCTCGATAACCTCATGGGGCTCGATCCTGCCCGTGCGGCGCGGCATCACGTACTTCTTGTTGACCGCGGCCAGCTCGTCGCTGATGACCTTCTTGATGTTCTCTTCGCTGGAGAGGATCTCCTCGAGCTCGGCGATCTCGCCCTCGAGCTTAGCGATGTCCTTGGTGCGGTTGAGGATGTATTCCTCGTTGATGTTGCGGAGCTTGAGCTCGGCGACAAACTCGGCCTGGGTCTCGTCGATGTCGAAACCCTTCATAAGGTTGGGTACAACCTCTGCCTCGAGCTTAGTGCCGCGGATGATGGCGATGGCCTTGTCGATGTCGAGCAGAATTGCCTCAAGGCCGTGCAGCAGGTGCAGGCGCTCGGACTTTTTGCCCAGGTCAAAGTTAATGCGGCGACGCGTGGACTCAATACGCCACTTGACCCACTCGTGCAGAATCTGGCGCACGCCCATAACACGGGGGTAGCCGTCGACGAGCACGTTAAAGTTGCACGAGAACGAATCCTGCAGCGTGGTCGAGCGATAGAGCTTGGCCATGAGCTTGTCGGGGTCGACGCCGCGCTTAAGGTCGATAGCGATGCGCAGACCCGAAAGGTCGGTCTCGTCGCGGATGTCGGCGATCTCCTTGACCTTGCCCTCCTTGGAGAGCTTGACGATGCGCTCGATGATGACATCGGTTTTGGTGGTGTAGGGGATCTCGTAGACCTCGATAATGCGCTCTTCGGGAATCCAGTGCCAGCGGGAGCGGATTTGGAAGCTGCCCAGGCCGGTCTCGATAATCTTTTCCATCTCCTCGCGGCGGTAGATGATCTCGCCGCCGGTCGAGAAGTCGGGCATGGGCATATACTCGAGCAGGTCGCAGTCGGGATCCTGCAGGTAGTGCATGGTGGCGGTGCAGACCTCGTTGAGGTTGAAACCGCAGATGTCAGAAGCCATGGCGACGCCGATGCCCTTGTTGGCCGAGACGAGGATGTTAGGGAACGTGGTGGGCAGCAGACGCGGCTCCTTCATGGCGCCGTCGTAGCTGTCGACGAAGTCGACCGGGTCCTTGTCGATGTCCTTGAAGATCTCGGCACTGATGGGGGAGAGCTTGGCTTCGGTATAACGCGAGGCGGCGTAGCTCAGGTCGCCCGAATAGTACTTGCCAAAGTTGCCCTTCGACTCAACGAACGGCGCGAGCAGCGCCTCGTTGCCGGTGGCCAGACGCACCATCGTCTCGTAGATCGCGGCGTCGCCGTGCGGGTTGAGCTTCATGGTCTGGCCCACGATGTTGGCGCTCTTCTGGCGCTCGCCCTTGAGCAGACCCATCTTGTACATGGTGTAGAGCAGCTTGCGATGCGAGGGCTTAAAGCCGTCAATCTCGGGGAATGCACGCGAGACGTTGACGCTCATGGCGTAGGGCATGTAGTTGACCTCGAGCGTCTGCGTGATCGGCTGGTCGGTGACCTCGGAGTGCAGGCCGATGACGTTCTCGGCGTTGACCTGCTTTTTCTTTGGCTGGGTTTTGGTCTTCTTCTTTGCCACGATTTCCTCTTGAACTTCTTGTGGGCCGTCGTTATCGATTTGCTGCTACTGCAGGTCCAGCTGGTCCAGGTACTCCTTGCCGTGCTCGGAGATGTGACGCTTGCGGCCCACCTCGTCGTTGCCCAGCAACAGGTTAAACATGGTTTCCATCTTGGTGACGTCCTCGGGCTCCACCTTGATCAGGCGACGCGTCTCGGGGTTCATGGTGGTGAGCCACATCATGTCCGGATCGTTCTCACCAAGACCCTTGGAGCGGTTGATCGAGCACTTTTGGTCGCCGATCTCTTTGAGGATGCCGTTCTTCTCGAGCTCGGTGTAGGCAAAGTAGGTCTTTTCTTTGCAGTTGATCTCGTAGAGCGGCGACTCGGCGATATACACGTAACCCTCGTCGATGAGCGTGGGCACCAGGCGGTAGAGCATGGTGAGCACGAGCGTGCGGATGTGGTACCCATCGACGTCGGCATCCGTACAGATGATGACCTTGTTCCAGTTGAGGTTGTCCAGGTCAAAGGCACCGAGGTTCTTGATGCGCTTGTCCTTGATCTCCACGCCGCAGCCCAGCACGCGCATAAGGTCCATGATGATGTCGGACTTAAAGATGCGCGGATAATCCTCCTTCAGGCAGTTGAGGATCTTACCGCGGACGGGCATAACGCCCTGGAACTCGGCATCGCGCGAGGTGCGAATGGCGCCTGCTGCCGAGTCGCCCTCTACGATGTAGATCTCGCGGCGGCTCTTGTCCTTGGAGCGGCAGTCGATGAACTTCTGCACGCGGTTGGCCATGTCGGTCTTCTGCTGCAGGTTGGTCTTGATGCTCTGACGCGTCTTCTCGGCGTTCTCGCGCGAGCGCTTGTTGATGAGCACCTGCTCCATGATCTTGTTGGCGGCGTCCTTGTTCTCGATCAAGTAGGTCGAGAGGCGCTCCTTAAAGAATGCCGTCATGGCCTGCTGGATAAAGCGGTTATTGATAGCCTTCTTGGTCTGGTTTTCGTAGGACGTCTGGGTGGAGAAACAGTTGGTCACCAGTACCAGGCAGTCCTGGACGTCCTGCCATTTGATGCCACTCTCGTTTTTGTTGTACTTGCCCTGTTGCTTGATGTAGGCATCGATGGCGCTGGTCAGAGCGCTGCGAGCGGCCTTCTCGGGCGAACCGCCGTTCTCGAGCCACGATGAGTTGTGGTAGTACTCCTGCATCGTGAAGGTGCGCGAGAAGCACATGCACGCGGTGATCTTGACGTTGTAATCGGGCAGGTCCTCGCGGTCGCGACCGCGACGGTCGGCCTCGATAAAGAAGGGCTCGGTAAGGTAGTCGGCACCGACCTTCTCGAGCACGTAGTCCTCGATGCCCTTGGGGTAGCAAAAATCCTCTTCGGAAAACTCGCCGTCGTCGCCTTCGATGCGCAGACGGAAGGTCACGTTGGCGTTGACCACGGCCTGGCGGCGCATGGTCTCGCGATACCAGTCGTGGGGAATGCTGATCGAGGTAAAGACCTCAAGATCGGGGCGCCACTTGATGGTGGTGCCGGTGCGGTCCTCGTCGCTGGGCTCGATCTCAAGCGCTTTCTTTTTGGCGCCAACGACCTTGCCTTTCTTAAAGTGCAGGGAGTACTTGTTGCCGTCGCGCCAAACCGTGACGTCCATGTACTCGGATGCGTACTGGGTCGCGCACGAGCCCAGGCCGTTGGTACCGAGCGAGAAGTCGTAGTCGCCGCCCTGGTTGTTGTTGTATTTGCCACCTGCGTAGAGCTCGCAAAAGACGAGCTCCCAGTTAAAGCGCTTCTCGGAGGGGTTCCAGTCGAGCGGGCAGCCGCGGCCGTTGTCCTCTACCTGAATGGAACCATCGCGAAAGGCGGTAAGGGTGATGAGCTTGCCGTAGCCCTGGCGCGCCTCGTCAACGGCGTTGGACAGGATCTCGAAGGCGGCATGCGCGCAGCCGTCGAGTCCGTCCGAGCCAAAGATAACGGCGGGGCGCAGGCGTACGCGCTCCTCGTCCTTGAGCTGACGAATACTGTCGTTACCATAGTTTGCGGTGTTTTTTGCCATGCTCGCTCTCTCGGTGCTCCTTTTGCTGCGTTTAAGTCATATAGATAGTCAAGGTAGCATAGCCCAGGCCGTGGGCGATTCCAACCAACACGAATTCCATCGAACAATCGTTCGGATTCGGGCACCTTTGGCTTCTGCGGTCATTCCCTGCGCGGTGTGGTGCTCGTGTTAAAACCGTGGCTTATCGGCTGGTAGAATTGCCGCATCAAGACTGCATGTTGTTTGAGGGGGCGCAATGACCGAGAAAGAGAAGATGGAGCGCGGTGAGTGGCATGATGCCAACTTTGACGAGGAGCTCCTGGCGCAACGCGCGAAGGCGGAGGCGCTCTGCTATGACTTTAATATGGCAAAACCTGGAAGCGACGCACAGCTCGATGCTTTGAAGTCCTTGCTCGATACCGATCTTCCCGGGGGGCTGACGGTCCTTTCGCCTGCCTACTTTGACTACGGGAGCAAGACGACCTTTGGTGAGGGCTGTTTTGTAAACCATGGCTGCTACTTTATGGACGGCGGCTCTATCACCTTTGGTGGCAACGTGTTTATCGGGCCGTTTTGCGGCTTCTACACCGCTTCGCACCCCCTAAAGGCAAAGGACCGCAACTTGGGTCTCGAGAAGGCTCTGCCCATCGTTGTCGGCGATAACTGCTGGTTTGGCGCGAACGTGTCAGTGCTGCAGGGAGTTACCATCGGCAGCGGTTGCGTAATTGCCGCGGGCAGCGTCGTGACGGAAGACCTTCCAGACAACGTGGTGGCGGCAGGCGTCCCCGCAGTCGTCAAGAAGACCATCGAACAATAACGAAGCCCTTAAACGATAGTGCCCCACTGTCCTCGGTGGAATGCGGGGCGAGGAAGCCGAGCTCGACTCCGCTGGCGACATCTAATGCGCAATGGGCTGGCTCTGGGTATTCAGAACCAGCCCATTTTGATGTTCGATGAGCCGAGCCGGCGTCTCTCACAAAAATAACTAGGAGCTAGCGAGACTTATCCGAATTGACCTCATTGGCGGTGTCTTTTTCGAGCGCCGTGCGGCGGGCGCTGTAGGCGACAAGGCCGGCGCCTGCAGCGGCGAGTGCTGCAGCGGCTGCCGTAAGGGGAGCGTTGACATCGCCCGTGCCCGCAAGTGCGCCCGCTTTTCCGGAGCGCTTGTTATTGCCGTGGTCCTTGCCGCTGCCGGAGCTGCTTCCGCCGGAGCCGCCGCCCTCGTCAGTACCGCCGCCACTCGAGCTACCATCGCCGTCTGCTGTCATCGGGGCGTCGTGAAGTCCTGTCGTATCCGCGCTGTCGCATACGCCGACCTGAACTTCTGAGCGTTCGCATGCCGCGTCGGGCACATGAAGCTCGTGCAGAACGGCACTCAGCGCCGAGTTTGCGCCCGGTCGGATCTCCTCGAGCGTTACGGGGTCGAGCGCCACCAGATTACGCGCCTTCGCATACAGCGTGACGCGTTTGCCCACTTCGTCGCTCCAGCTCTCGGGGATGGCGAAGCTCATGCGGAACTGTGCCGTGCAACCCGGTGCCAGCACGGCGTTGCCGTTGTCGGCTACCAGCGGGTGCGTTGCAAAACGTGCGCCCAGCGTCTCGAGCGCGTACTTTACGTGTGCCATGTCGTTGGCCGAAGCGTCTTCGGCAAGCTCTGGATCGTAGATCGAAGCCATGCGTGCGTTCGCTCCGAATCCGATGGATGCGCTGGAGAACGGCTGGCTGGAGCCCTCTCGGTACAGATCGATTGTGCCGGCAGTCAGCAAAGTGTTGCCGTCGTTTCGCACCGTGACCATGAAGGATTCGCCTGCTGCTCCGGGCACCACCGCGCCCGAGGTAGCGACCGCGCCCGTCGGAGTGGCACACGCCACCAGAGGCACTTCGATGCCGTGCAGCTCTGCCTCGCTCTTCTCCGCGCTCACAATGTGCGTGGCGAGCGCGGAGAGCATGCCTCCCGACGTCAAAAATGTCGTTATCTGATCGACGGGATGGTCCAGCTCGCACATCACGAACGGCTCCGTGAACAGATCACCTGCCAAGGTGCTGGCGAAGATGCGGAAGTGCTTGCCCATCACTGCTACCGGGTTGCCTTCTTCGTCGTAGGTTTGCCCCACCTTGCCATCGGTGTTCTCTATATAGAGCGCGCACCTGCCGTTGTTGCTTACGCTAAACGATGCCGGGCCACAGCCTGCGGCACCCACGGGCTGCGTTGCAAATGCCGATGCGCCTCGCGTCCAAGTAATATGCTGCAGCTGCTCGTTGACGGTGGCCAAAAAGCCCGAATGTTGTGGCCACGGCACCGCATGGGGCACCGTGGCGTCTGGTGGCATAACGCCCCAGCCCGCAATGGACTGGCCGATCACGGCGTACGATGCGCAGCCGCAACCGTCTGCGGTCTCGTACGCAACGGGCACCACCATTTTGCCGTTGATATTCTCGGGCTCGCTCAGCTCGATACTCGACGGTGCTTGCGGAAAGCGAAGAACTTGGCGGAACGTCAGGCTGTCGCCCGAAACGTCCGACCACAGGGTAAAGCATTCCAGCGCAACCTCGGCCTCGCTGCCGAGCGCCTTCTCTGCGGTGGTTCCGCGGCGGTGGAGGTAGGCACCCGACAGGCGTCCGTCGACCAGCGTCTTGCCTACCGTGATGCGCGGGCACTGCAGGCAATGGTAGCCATCCTCTTGCAGGCGGCCGCGCGAGATGCTGCGCCATGACGTATGCGACACCACGCGGATCTCGTCATTACTTATGCGCAGGCGCACAACGGACAGTATGCCGGCTGTGCTTGCCGTATCGAAAAGGGTGTTGTCGCCGGCGGGGCGCTCGCCCGAGACCAGCAGCACGTAGGCGTCCTGGTTTCCTCTTCCGTCCGTATATTCCACCACGTCGAAGTCGTAATCGAATATGCCGTTGCGCTCCACGTCGCCCTCGCCAAACCCAAGGGGAAAGTCCACGGGCGTGGGAGCGGACCACGTGCCGTTTGCCTTTGTGTGCACCACCAGGCGCGAGCGGCCATTGTCGCCGTAGCGCACCGAGGCGATACGGAACAAGCATTCTACGCCGGCAATCATCGTTAGCTTCATGTGGGCTTCGCTGAGCACGCCGGAAAACAGCACGTTGTCGCTCGAGGGTTTTATGCCGCCACGCTCGTCCTCCGACACGCCGGCAGAATTGGCGTTCGGGTCCGCAACGGCGTTCGTTGACTGACCGATGTAGGTGTACTCATACATCGGTGCGGCATTTTCGTCGTTCTCTATCAGCGCATGGACGAAATGTTCGACCTGTCCCGTGTCGTCGCTCTCCGCGTTCGCCTCGAGCTCAATGCGCGTGACCGTTTGATCCCAATCGCGCACGACAGGCGCGGCGTTTACGGCAGTGGCCTTAACCTCGGCGCGTGCGAGCAGCTCGGCGTTGGTGACGATGGTGGCCGATGCGATAAACTGCGGCACACCACCTGCCTCGGCGTTGCCGGCCGAGCCGAAGCAGGCATCCAACGTATAAGGCGTATTTCCACCCAATGCCAGCTCAGAGCGCTGGAGTACATACTGGTCGCCATTGTTCACCGACATATTCCACGAATCGATGAGTGTGGGCCACGACCCCGACCAAGCCTTGGTGGTCCACTTGAACATTACGAACTGGAGTATCACATCGACATCGACGTCTGCACCCACGCGCAGCCGCGGAAGCTGGTGTCCATCTGCCTTCTCGTACCCAATGAACAGCGTGAGGGATGCGGCACCGCGCACGGCAGACGAAGCGACGCCTGCAACGCCGGCTCCAAAGGTGACGGCAAGCCCGATCTGGATGGTGAACGAGCCCGACGTGTTGGAATAGTCGAGCGAAATGTTCTTGAAAAACGCCGCGCCGCTGCCGTGCGTGTGGGCAGCCACAGCGAGCGCCAGCTTCGCCAGCACCCAAGGGTTGACGTTTAGGAAAAATGGCACCGGTCCTAGGGTAAACTGCTCGGTCCAATTGAGGTCAGTTCTTACCTGGAAGAGGGCCTTAATATTGCCGTATGCGGGGTCGTTGTTGTTACCCCAGGTTTTGCCCACCCAATCGTAGGCGAGCGAGCCGTACAGCTGTGTGGCGATATCCATCGTGAACAGCGGCGTGCAATGGTGGCGAAGGAGCTTGGTGTTTCTTGGATCGGTGCCCGAACCGGCACTCATACTTTTGTACTGATTCCACTTCCCCTCCATTTCGTCGAGGTAGCGGTTTGCCTGCTTGGCGCCCGACTCGCGCGGTGACTTCTTCCAGTACTCCGGATCCGGATTGCCCGAATCGTTCATATAGCTGGCTGGTTTGTATCCTCCGCCAAACAGCACGTATCCAGCAAACGAGAAATCGAAGAGGATCGGAAATGTGGGCATCCAGCACGTGAACTTATTACCACCGATGCCGGGAAACGATGCGGGGAAATCAAACGGAGTGATCTCTTGGTCCATAGTGGTGGGGACGATAGTGGTCGATCCGGATTCCGCCTTTGCCGCCGGCGCGGTAACAACGGCCATGGGGGAGGAGAGCGTGTAGGTTTTGCCCTGGTAGTCGAGGACAAAGCGCAGCTTGCATCCTTCTTCCAGAAGGCTCGACGCTGCATCGAGGAACTTGTCTTCGAGTGTGAACGTCGCCAGACTATCCGCGCCCGATGCGCTGGCCTTGATCTGACCAATCTGCGTGACGGTTTCGGTTGAGCTGCCCGCAGCGGGCATCACTTTATTGATATGCAATGTTGCCTGCCCGCCCTGCGGCAGATGAGCCTGCACGGTAAAAGCGTGCGTGTCGGGCTGGTCGTTTGCCGCTTCGTCCGCTGGCATTGCCATAAACGTGGCGTCGGCGTACTGGATGTCCCATTCGTCGAACGTGAGCTGGCGGAAGTACGGCTCGCCGTCGGAAAGCGGACGTGTGGGTGCGGTTATGGCGGTGCCGCCCTGGATACGCGCAAGGGGAATCTCGACATCACGGTAGCCCGCCATGCTAATGGAGATGCCGCCGTTAAAGTCGTACGCGTCAAGGAGCGTTGCCTCGTCCACGTAGCCTTCCGAAAGAGGGGCGACCTCAAAGATGGCCGTGCCTTCGTCATCGGTCGTGGCGGTTAGCTGCTTGCCTACGGCATAGCGCGATGTGAGCGTGACCTGGGCACCTGCGATGGGCGTATTCTTGTTGGCGACGTCGACCACGACCACACCAAACATGGTGCGCGAGAGAACGAGCACCTTGAAGGGGTCTTCTTCGTCGGCATAGGCCGCGGTGGGCGCGAACGGCAGCAGGAAGGCATTTTCGCTTCCCGGCACGCGAGGCAACATAATGCTCGCCAGCGAGGACGCTCCAGCAACAAGTAACGAACGGCGATCAAGCATCTTGGGCTCCCATCCCGCAAATATCGGTGGAAATAATCCAATTTTGCGAGAAGACGCTTCGTGGCGGTAGTGCCGTTCAAGGGTCAAAATGTCCAAATTGATCGAGCGAAGCGCCGGGTTCCGGAACGCGTTCGATGCGCTTGGCAGCCCGGTCGCTAACGCAACATGTGCGCGACCAGCTCGGCGCGTGTGCCGATGCCAAGCTTTGCGTATACGCCGGATAGGCGGTTTTTGACGGTGCCCGGCGATACTCCCATATGGCCTGCGATTTCAGCGTTGGTCCATCCGCGGCAGGCGAGCATGGCCATGGTGAACTCTGTGGTCGTTAAATCGTCGGCAACGTCCTCGCCCGAATCGGGGTTGTGGATGCGCCGCCAGCCGTAGCTGAAGCGGTACGTGATCTCGATGATGCGTGCGAAGTCGTCAGGGTATTGCGTTTTTAGGCATGCCTCGATGAGCCCCTGCAAAAGGCCGTGGTGCTCGCCAATGAGCTCGATAAGGCCGTCGGGGCGCGCAATGTCCCAAGCGGCTCCAAAATGCGCTTTTGCGGCGTCGATGTCCTTGAGGCTCATGCATGCCATGGAAGCTGCCAGGTGCAGGAACAGTTCCGAGATGGGATAGCTTCCCTGTTTCATAATTAGGGCGTTTTCCGCCATGCCCAGGCTGCGGCCGTATTCGCCGCGCAGATACAAGGCGTGCGCCATCACGTAGCTGGCGAACAGTCGCAGGCCTTCGGGTAGGTGCGCCGCAAGTGGATAAAACTCTTCGGCAGAATACGGGGAAGGCAAGTGCAGCAGGACGCTCGCGGCCGAGGCGAACAGGATATGCGTGGCGTGGACGGCGGGCGATTCCTCGTCGGCCGGCGTATCGAGGATGCCCGCAAGGCACCGGCGGGCGTCGGCGATACGGTTGAGCGACAGACTGGCGTATCCGCAGATAAAGCATGCGGAATAGCGCAGCGCGGGATCGGTGACGTCAAGATAGGGGTGCGCCGTCTTGGCGGCGAGTGCGGCCTGTCCGCGAAAGTACAGCGCTTCTGCCGTGGCGATGGCGCGTGAATCGGGGTCGGAAATGCCTGCAACCGCAGCGTCAATCTGCCCCGGCACAAAGGCGGTGCACATCAACGGCATGGGAACGCATGGGTAGCCATCGCAGTCCATCTTCCATCTCCCAACAGCTGGCAACACTAGCAGCAATTGTACTCTTGTTGCTCGGGACTGGAATTTGTGGGTATCGCCTACGATTGTGCCGAACGTATAAAGGAAGAGTCTATTGGCGATGCTCCCAAGGTGGCTACCGAAGTCTAGCTGACCTTGGGATATAGAAAAACTGCCGCCCCTGCAAAAAGCTCTGTCGCAGCGATGGGAAACGTATCTCGTTCTGCATATAATGAGGTCATATGACGGTGCGTCTGCATACGCGCGGCGCATTTCCATCGAACCGAGAAGGAGCTCTGCATGGATCCCAACAAGCGTCCCGACGACATGGTACGTATCACCACTCCCGAACTTGCCCAGGCGTTCATCGAAGAGCAGGTCGCTGCAATCCGCGAGCAGATCGGCGACAAAAAGGTCCTGCTGGCTCTTTCCGGTGGTGTCGACAGTTCGGTTGTCGCGGCCCTGCTCATCAAGGCCATCGGCAAGCAGCTCATTTGCGTGCATGTTAACCACGGCCTGATGCGCAAGGGCGAGAGCGAGCAGGTCGTCGACGTCTTCAAGAATCAGATGGATGCCAACCTGGTTTACGTTGACGCCACAGATCGCTTCCTGGACAAGCTCGTGGACGTCGAGGATCCCGAGGCCAAGCGTAAGATTATCGGCGCCGAGTTCATTCGCGTGTTCGAGGAGGAGGCCCGCAAGGTTGGCGATGAGGTCAGCTTCCTCGCCCAGGGCACCATCTATCCCGACATCCTGGAGTCCCAAGACGGCGTGAAGGCTCACCACAACGTGGGCGGTCTGCCCGAGGATCTGCAGTTTGAGCTCTGCGAGCCCGTCAAACTGCTGTACAAGGACGAGGTCCGCGTCGTGGGTCGCGAGCTCGGCCTGCCCGAGAATATGGTTGAGCGCCAGCCGTTCCCCGGTCCCGGCCTGGGCGTCCGCTGCCTTGGTGCCATCACCCGCGACCGTCTTGAGGCGCTGCGCGAAGCCGACGCCATCGTGCGCGAGGAGATCGACAAGGCCGGTCTGACCATCTGGCAGTATTTTGCCGTCGTGCCCGACTTCCGCGCAACCGGTGTGCGCGAGGGCAAGCGCGCCTACGATTGGCCCTGCATCATCCGCTGCATCAACACCGTCGATGTCATGACTGCCGAGGTTCCCGAGCTCGACTGGGCGCTACTCAAGCGCATTACCGCCCGCGTCACCGCCGAGGTCCCCGGTATTTGCCGCGTTTGCTACGACCTCACGCCGAAGCCCGTTGGCACGGTCGAGTGGGAGTAAGCTAACTCAGCTGGTAGGCGACGAGAACTAGCAGATGTGACAAAGGGACAGTCCCTTTGTCACATCCTCGATATTATGTGCGGGATGGTACGCCACGCGGCGTGCCATCCCGTTCGTTATTTTAATGAGCCGAGTGCGCGAGTGGGAAGAGTCACGAGCATGGTCGTTCCGCGCTCCGAGCTCTCTTCGACCTCGATGGAGCCGCCGTGGAGCGCGGCGATCTCCCAGACCAGCGCAAGCCCCAGCCCCACGCCGCCGTATGCCCTGCTGCGCGATTTGTCGACGCGAAAGAAGGGCTGAAAGATGCTCGTCTGGTATTGCTCGGGAATGCCCGGCCCCTGGTCGCGCACGCGTAGCAGCACGCGGTCGCCTTCGGCGCAGGCGTTGATTTGCACGGTCGAGTTGGGCGCGCTATAGCGTATGGCGTTTTCGGTCAAGTTGAACAGCAACCGATAGATCAGCGTGTCGCTGCCGATCATTTGCGCGTCGCCCTCACTTGTAAGCGTGATGTCTTTTTGCTCGGCAAGGGGTGCCAGGTCCGTGAGCACTTCTTCGATCATCGGCGCTAGGTCAATCACATCGTTGCAAGGGACACTGCGCAGCTCGCTCATCTCGAGCAGGGTCTTTGTCATGTGCGTCATCCGCTCGGTCTGCTCCTGCAGCAGCCCGAGCAGGCTCGCTGTATCGGCGTCGACGTCGGGGTGCTCGGCGCAAAACAGCTCGACCTGGGCCTGCATGAGCGCAAGTGGCGTGCGCAGCTCGTGCGCCGCATTGCCCGTAAACTGTCTTTGTGCGGAAAATCCCTCGTCAAGGCGGGCAATCATGTCGTTAAACGACGCGCTGCAGCGCCTGAGTTCAGAGGGCACGTCCTCGCTGATTTTTGTGTCGGCGAGGTTGTCGGGCCGCACGCTCTCGACTTGCGTCGCAAAGAAGCGCAACGGCCGCAGCGCATGTCCGCTTACAAAGTAGGCCAGCACGCCGCCGAGCAGCGTCACCGCCGCAGTTATATACCAGCTCGTCGCGCCAAACGATTCTTGGGCGTCGTTCACGACGATGGTCAGCGCGTCGTCGAGCTCTTTGTTTGTCGGGTCAAATGAGCTGGGCGAGGCCGCCTCCACCTTGCTGTGCGCCGATAGTTCATTGCCGATCGAGTCCATGTAGCGCATGCCGGAGTAGCCAACCAGGCAATTCATAAGTACGCAGGTTGAACATATCAGCAGTGCCGTCATCAACGTGATGCGCCACTGCAGCGACAGCCGCTTCATTTGCCGTCCTCCATAACGTAGCCTTCGCCGATTCGGTTGCGGATGGGGTCGTGCCCCAACGCGCCGCGCAGCTTTTTGCGCAGCGACGAGATGTGCACGCGGGTTGCGTTGCTAAAGCTGTTGACGCTGCTGTCCCATACATGCTCGATAAGCTCTTCCTGGCTCACCGGCCGCCCCTGGTTAAGCATCAGGTATTCCAAGATGCCGGTCTCCTTGCGCGTGAGGGATAGGGTCTCGCCGCCCACGGAGGCGAGGCGCGCTTTGGTGTCAAAGCTCAGCGATCCACAGGTTAGAACAACGTCGCTTTGCGTAAAGCGCCTGAGCGTGAGGCTGCGTATACGTGCCGCCAGCTCGTCAAGATGGAACGGCTTGGTGAGGTAGTCGTTGGCGCCCGCATCGAGCCCCGCTACCTTGTCGGAGACCTCGCCACGTGCCGAGAGCACAAGCACCTTGGTCTCACAATCAGTTGTCCTGAGTTGCCTGAGCACGGTCATGCCGTCGACATGGGGGAGATTGAGGTCGAGCACGACAAGATCAAAGGTCTCGACATCGAGTAGATCGAGGGCCTGCTGCCCGTCGTAGCAGCAGTCGACGCTATAGGCCAAGTTGCGCAGGCTGCGTGCGATCGCATCGCACAGCGCCCGCTCGTCCTCGACGACCAAGATGCGCATAACGTTCTCCTTGCATAGTCATTCACGCTTAACACGGATTTTATAGTCGGTATGGTCCAATGGGTCGCGAAACGAAAGGAGTGGTCAGATTGTTCAAAGCGATTAAGCCTGTGGCGCAGGTGGCTTTGCTGATCGTTGGGGTAGCCATGGTTGGCTTTGGAATTATGCGCGGCGAGGCAGATGCCGTGCTGGCCAAGGCAATCAGGCTGTGCTTGGAGTGTATCGGAATTGGATAAAAGAAAAAACACTGCATCGCATCTTTTGGCGAGATTCCGCGGATTGATTCAGGCGGCGGCGACGCTTGCGACCAATATTCACCTGCCTAACTTTGCCAAGGGCGGTATCTACCAGGGAGCCGGCAAAGCCGTCTGCGTGCCGGGGCTTAACTGCTACTCGTGTCCAGCGGCCTCGGGTGCGTGCCCCATCGGGTCGTTTCAGTCGGTGGTGGGATCGTCTAAGTTCAGCTTTTCGTATTACGTCACCGGAACGCTCATTCTGATCGGCGTGCTACTGGGACGTTTTGTATGCGGCTTTTTGTGTCCGTTTGGATGGCTGCAAGAGCTTCTGCATAAGATTCCCAGCAAAAAGCTCTCCACGAAAAAGCTCAAGCCGCTCACGTACATCAAGTATGCCGTGCTACTGTTTGCCGTGGTGCTGCTGCCCGTCTTGGTGGTTAACGATGTGGGTATGGGCGACCCGTTCTTTTGCAAGTACATTTGCCCGCAGGGTGTGCTCGAGGGCGCGATTCCGCTGTCCATCATGAATACGGGAATCCGCTCCGCGCTGGGAAAGCTCTTTTCCTGGAAGCTCGCGATCCTCATTGCGGTTGCGGTGCTGAGCGTGCTGTTCTACCGCCCTTTCTGTAAATGGATTTGCCCCCTCGGCGCATTTTATGCACTCATGAACAAGGTGTCGTTGCTGGGGATTCAGGTCGATCATTGTAAATGCGTCTCGTGCGGCAAGTGCGCCAAGGTGTGCCAGATGGACGTGGACGTTACGCGTACGCCCGACCATGCCGAGTGCATTCGTTGCGGCAAATGCGTGGGCGCGTGCCCCGTCGATGCTATTAGCTTTCGCTACGGGCTGGGTGTGACTGGCGACAAACCCGCGCAGTCCACGCAAGCCTGCGAAAACAAATAGGTACCTATATAAGTTTCGATATAAACGGAGGAACCATGAAACTGTCAAAAATTGCGGCTCTGTTGATGCTGCCCGTGCTGGCGCTGACTCTCGCGGCGTGCTCTGCCCCCAAGGGCGACGCGAAGGATGCCACGAGCGGCGATGCGCAGATTGCCGAGCTTGTGGCACAAAAGCCGTCGAGCGCCGAGGAGGCGGCCAAGCTGTACCAGCAGCTGCTGCAAAAGGAAAACGAGATCTTTGCGAGCGATAACGCCCTATGGGAAAAGGTGTTCCTTGCGGCCAACAAAGACACTCCCATGATTGAGGACGGCAAGAACTACGGTGACTTCTTGCTCGATACCATCGAGGGCGCCAAGGATCAGTTTGCGGCTGACGAGCTTAAGACGCTTAAGGCCGGCGCGCAGCAGGTCAAGGAGATCGAGGACAAGCTCATGGCGCTGGAGAAGGGGTTCCCCGGATGCGGCAGCACGCCCGGCGAGGGGGAGAGCGTCGATGCCTCGACCGCAGGCATGACCAACGGCGAGAGCGGGGAGACGAAGTTCCCCAGCTTTAAGGGCAAGGACTTGGACGGCAACGATGTAAACAGCGACGAGCTGTTCTCCAAGAACAAGGTCACCGTCATGAACTTCTGGTTTACCACCTGCAAGCCGTGCGTGGGAGAGCTGGGCGATCTGGAGAAGCTCAACAAGGAGCTTGCCGAGAAGGGCGGCCAGGTCGTGGGCGTTAATTCCTTTACGCTCGATGGCAATAAAGACGAGGTGGCTGATGCCAAGGACGTGCTTTCCAAGAAGGGCGTGACGTATAAGAACATCTGGTTTAAGTCGGACAGCGAGGCCGGAAAGTTCACCTCCAACCTGTACTCGTTCCCGACCACCTACGTGATCGACCAGAACGGTAACATTGTGGGAGAGCCGATCATGGGCGGCATCAACTCCGCTGAGCAGCGCGAGGCGCTCAACAAACTGATCGATCAGGCACTCGCGAAGAGCGAACAGTAAGTCTGTGGGACAGACAACTGAAGGGGAGTCGCTGGAAACAGCGACTCTTTTTCTGCTTCGGGGTAGCATCATGGGTATACGTCGAAAGGGCACGCAGCTTTTCGTGCATTGCCTGAGCGGTGCGCGAAGCAACCAAGCTGTGAGTTTTCTTAAGCGTTCTGGGTATGGCAGTGTCAAGAATATCGGCGGCATAAGCGGCTACACGGGAAAGGTGGTGCGTTAGCTATGAAGGTGGTTATCGTTGGAGGCGTCGCGGGCGGCGCATCGGCGGCGGCACGTTTGCGCAGACTCGACGAGCAGGCCCAAATTGTCATCTTTGAGCGCACGGGTTTTGTATCGTATGCCAATTGTGGGCTTCCGTACTACATTGGCGGCGTGATAGAAGAAGAGAGCGCATTGACGCTGCAGTCTCCCAAGGGCTTTTGGGATCGCTTTCGCATTGCGGTCAAGACGAGTCACGAGGTGTTTGCCATCCATCCCGATTCGCATACGGTCGAGGTTCGCAATATGCTGACGGGCGAGGAATTTGTCGAGACGTATGACAAGCTCATCCTGTCGCCGGGTGCAAAGCCGATTCGCCCTGCGTTGCCGGGCATCGACTCGGATAAAATCTTTAGCCTACGCACCGTTGAGGACACGCTGCGTATTCACAGCTATGTTCGAGAGCGGCGACCGAGCAGTGCCGTCGTGATCGGCGGCGGCTTCATTGGCGTCGAGACGGCGGAGAATCTGTGCGAGCTGGGGCTCCAGGTGACCCTTCTGCAGCGTCCCGTCCAGCTTATGAACAACCTGGATTACGACATGGCGACCCTTTTGCATACCGAGGTGCGTGAGCACGGTATCGATCTGCGCCTCAAGGCCGATGTGACAGGTTTTGAGGAAGTTGATGGCCGCGTTGTCACCCATGTTGCGGGCGATGGCCCTATCGGAGCCGATATGGTACTGCTTGCCATTGGCGTGGCACCTGAGAGCCATCTGGCGCAAGAGGCGGGGCTCGAACTGGGCATCAAGGGGGCTATTGTGGTCAACGACCGCATGGAGACCTCTGCTGCCGACGTGTATGCCGTGGGCGATGCCGTGCAGGTCACGCATCAGGTGACCGGCGAGGACGCGGTCATTTCGCTCGCCGGCCCCGCCAACAAGCAGGGGCGTGTCGTCGCCGATGTCATAGCCGGCATGGACAGCTGCTACCTCGGATCGTTGGGCTCATCGGTTATCAAGGTATTCGACTTGACGGCGGCAAGCACGGGACTATCCGAAAAGGCAGCACACGCGGCGGGAATTGACTGCGACAGCGTGGTCCTGTCGCCCGGTTCGCATGCGGGTTATTATCCGGGTGCAACGCCCATGACCATGAAGGTTGTCTTCGAGAAGCAGGGATTGCGCCTGCTGGGTGCGCAAATCGTGGGCATCGATGGTGTGGACAAGCGTATCGACGTTCTGGCGACTGCCATCCAGGCAGGCATGCGCGGCGATAGGCTTAAGGATTTGGACCTAGCATACGCGCCGCCGTATTCATCGGCGAAGGATCCCGTCAATATGGCGGGCTTTATGATCGAGAACCTCAATCGCGGCATACTGGCGCAGTGGCATTGGGAGGATGAGCCCAACTTGCCACGCGATGGCAGCGTGCAGCTGCTCGATGTTCGTACGGAAGGGGAGTATGAGCGCGGGCATATCGATGGTTTCGTAAACATTCCCGTCGATGATCTGCGCAATCGCCTGGGCGAGCTCGACCGGGCCAAGCCGGTTTACGTGATTTGCCAGAGCGGCATTCGCAGCTACATTGCTTGCCGCATTTTGGCGCAGCATGGCTTTGAGTGCTTTAACTTCTCGGGCGGCTATCGCTTCTTTGCAGCCGTGACTGAGGCTCGCCGCGGCAGCGCTAACGTTATGCCGTGCGGGCTCGAAAAGTAGCGCGCATTGGAATGTGACAAAGTGACAGCCTCTTTGTCGCATCGGGGATGTTATATGCGGGATGGTGCGCCATGCGGCGTGCTGTCCCGTTCGTTTTTTGGCGCGGTTCGTTACATTCCTCACTGGTATCGGCCAAAAATGAGGATAGAGTAGGACAAACGCGCCGAACGTGAACGGCGGGGGAGCGGGCGAGCGCGCCCGCGCGAGAGAGGTTGCCGTCCATGCTGGATCTCAGGGTTATTTGCAAAAGGTACGTTACGCAGTCGTTTACGCAGGTAGCGCTCGACAGCGTAAGCCTGTCTTTTCGCGATAACGAGTTCGTAGCCATTCTGGGTCCCTCGGGTTCGGGTAAGACTACGATGCTCAACGTCATCGGTGGACTCGATCATTTTGATTCGGGCGATCTGCTGATCGACGGCATCTCGACCAAGGACTTCAACGACCGCGATTGGGATGCCTATCGCAATAATCGCATCGGCTTTGTGTTCCAGAGCTATAACCTCATTCCGCATCAGAGCATTTTGGAAAACGTGGAGTTGGCGCTTACGCTCACGGGCGTGGGGCATGCCGAGCGCCGCCAACGTGCACGCAAGGCGCTCGAGGCAGTCGGTCTGGGCGAGCACGTTGACAAGCGCCCGAGCCAGCTTTCGGGCGGGCAGATGCAGCGCGTGGCCATTGCCCGCGCCCTGATCAATGACCCCGAGATTGTGCTGGCTGACGAGCCGACCGGCGCCTTGGATTCAACGACGTCCGTCCAGGTCATGGATTTGCTCAAGGACGTTGCGCGCGACCGTCTGGTCATCATGGTCACGCACAATCCCGAGCTGGCGTACAAGTACGCCACGCGCATTGTCAACCTGGCGGACGGCAAGGTCACCGACGATTCAGATCCCTTTGATGCTGCCGAGCCCGCGCGTCGCGAGGCCAAGCCCACGCGCAAAACCTCGATGAGCTTTGTGACAGCGCTGGGGCTTTCGGCGCGAAACCTTTTGACCAAGAAGGGCCGTACGGCTATGACGGCCTTTGCTGGTTCGATCGGCATTATTGGCATCGCGGCGATTCTGGCGCTCTCCAATGGCGTAAACGGCTACATCAAAAAGGTCGAGGAGGACACACTCTCGAGCTACCCGCTTACGATTTCCAAACAAGATTACGACCTGTCGTCCATGATGGGCGGGCATGGGGCCACGGATGACGATACGTCCAAGAACGAGGGTTCGTCCGACGACGGCACCGACGGCAAGGCTCAGGGGACCGATAAGATCCCTGTGGTCACGGCCGTAAAGGATATGTTCGCAAGCGTTAAGTCCAACGACATGACGAGCTTTAAGGCATGGCTCGATGCCGGTGGCGACGGCATCGATAAAGAGGTCAACGCCATTCAGTACGGCTACGGCGTGACGCCGGTTGTCTATCGTGCCGGCAAGGGCGATGAGAAGCCTGTCCGGCTGGTGCCCAACGCCATGACCGAGGCCATGAGCGGAGGCGCGAGCTCGGCGGCAACGGTGAGCATGGATTCCATGGGAACCTCGGTCTTTAACGAGATGATTGACGATCAGAGCCTGCTCGACAGCCAGTACGATGTCGTTGCCGGCCATTGGCCTACGTCCGCCAACGAGGCCGTGATGGTGCTTTCGAGCCGCGGAACGGTGGGCGACTACACGCTCTACAGTATCGGCGCGCTGGATATCGATGAGCTTAACGACCTGGTTAACAGTGCCATGACGGCCGACGGCAAGGTCAAGACGCCCAAGACCGGCAGCGACTTTACCTACGACGATGCACTGTCCACGACGTTTAAGGTGTTGTCGCCGGCCGATGCCTATCGCAAAAACGAAGAGACCGGCATGTGGACTGACATGTCTGGCGACGCCGACTTTATGAAAACCAAGGTTGCCGACGGTATTGACGTGCGCATTGTGGGCGTGGTGCGACCCAACGAGACGGCAAACGCGAGCGCATTGTCCCCGGGCATTGTCTATACGCATGCGCTGACTCGCCAGCTTATGGAGCGTGCTGCCGATTCGCAGATTGTGCAGGAGCAGCTTGCCCACCCCGAGACGGATGTCTTTACGGGCAAAACCTTCGACGAGCTGCAGGGCGAAGCCAAGCAGGGCGTGGATTTGGGCAGTATGTTCAGCGTAGACGAGGCGGCACTGAAGAGCGCGTTCTCTCTCGATGCATCTGCGCTCTCGGGCGCAGCCGGCGGTATGGACCTTTCTGGTCTCGACTTGTCCGGGCTGGACATTGACCTTTCGGGTGTTGGGAGGGACATCGACTTTAGTGACATCATGGCCAAAGCGCCGGCCCCAGATTTCTCGGGCATCTTTGACGGTCTGGAACTCACACCCGAGCAAATGCAGCAGGTGGGAGCACTTGCCAACCAGCTGTTTGAGGGCTTTATGCGCTCTGATCAGTTTAAGGCGCTGTCACCCGAAGACCTTAAAGACGCGTCAAAGCTCGCTGCCGCATTCTCGGCATATCTTGAGAATGATGCCGCAGCCCAGCAAATTTTGGCACAGCTCAAAGCGCTCGGCGGCGATGCCCTGGCCGAGCGTCTGCAGCAGGTGATGGGCGACTATGTGCAAAAGCAGCTGGCTCCGTATTTGCAGCAGTCTATGGATCAGGTGATGAAGGCGGTCAGCGAGCAGATTGCGACGACGGTATCAACCCAGCTCAAGGCGGGTGCGGCAGGGCTCATGGACCAAATGGCGACGCAGATGTCTTCGAGTTTTGCCAACCTGGCGAGCGCCATGCGCGTGGATGCGGGCGCCTTTGCTCGTGCCATCCACTTCAACATGGACGCCGAGGACCTGAGCTCGCTCATGATGAGCTATGCCAAGGCGTCGAAGCTCACCTACGACAACAATCTGACCACGTTGGGCTATGCGGACGAGGCGGACCCCATTTCGGTCAAGATTTTCCCGCGCGACTTTGAGGCCAAGGAGCGCGTGCTCGATCACATCGATGCGTACAACAAGCAGGTCAAAGCTGCTGGCCACGACGAGCAGGCAATCTCGTACACCGACTACATGGGCATCATCATGGGTTCGGTGACCGACATCGTGAATACTATCAGCTTGGTGCTCATCGCATTCGTGAGTATCAGTCTGGTGGTGAGCTCCATCATGATCGGCATTATCACCTACATCAGCGTGCTGGAGCGCAAAAAGGAGATTGGCATCCTGCGCGCGATCGGCGCGTCAAAGCGCAACGTGGCAAACGTGTTCAACGCTGAGACCTTTATCGAAGGCCTCATTGCCGGCGTCTTTGCCATTGTCGTCGTGGTGGCCGTGAGCTTTCCGGTTAATGCCTGGGCGCTTGCGGCCAAGCAGGTGCCCAACCTGATGAGCCTGCCCGTTCAAGACGCGCTGATGCTCATTGTAATTTCGGTGCTGCTGACGGTCGTTGCCGGCCTGCTGCCTGCTCGCAGCGCATCCAAGAAAGACCCTGTGGAAGCCCTACGCTCCGAATAATGTGACAAAGGGACAGTCCCTTTGTCACATTGGGTGGCTAGCTCGTTTTGCCCATCAATGTGATACGGATGCTTGGATGGGTGTACTCGTCAAATTCATCCTCGGGATCCGTGTCAAACGAATAGTACGTTTTGATGGGGTTGTCACTCGTCCTGATGGAGATTCTCTCGTAGAGCGAACCGTTCAAAAAAGCCTGCCTAAACTCTTCGGGGAGCTTTTGCGGTGCTAGGAGCTCGGGACTCACGGTCTTGACGTCTACGGTTTGGACGACAGAGGAAAGTTCGTCCAAGTCGAGCTCGATGCGGGCGAGGTTGTCCTCAAGGCTCGCGTCGGGGTCGATCTCTGCTATGTAACTCACTTCCTTGAGCGTTCCCTTGTTGTCGAAATCCAGGTACGTATAGGTCTTCTGGGTATCGGAGTCGCCGTCGTGAAGGTAGCCGCGGACGTGATAGCCGTAATCTTGATATCGCTCGTAAGGGTCATCGGCGGATACGTACTCGCATGCGGGCTCTAGCGTCTTGCGGGCGATGGCGATCTGCTCGGCCGCGGCCGCGGCGTTCTGTTGCATCTCGATGTTTCCCTGCGCCAGCTGCGGGATATAGGCACCGCACACGATTGCGAGGGGCAGTGCCACAAGCGCGACGATCCACTTTTTTGCACGGGGGATAGGCACGCCACAGGCCTCTGCCATGGCCTTTGCGTTGGCAAAGCTTTCGGCAAGCACGTCTGCCGCGGTGGCGACGGCGCCTACGGCAGCGGCGACTTCTGCCGCGCCACCCAGGTTGCGCGCGGTCTCGTTGTCGCTGTTCTTGAGCAGGCGCGCGGCAGCCTGCGTACCGATAACGCCTGCGATTTGTGCCGAGCGGTCTTTCTCGGTCTGCTCGACGACGAGTCGGTGCTGCATTTCCTTCCACTGCTTGCCGCGCATGCCAAAGCGCGGTGCGAGCGCGCAATAGCAGAAGATGACGAGCTCGACGGCGGTGAGCACCAGGGCGGCTATCATGCCCGTTTCTTGGAAGCCTTCGTGATGGAAGACGATGTCGTCAATCATTTCGAAGGGAATGATCAAAAAAGGCAGCACGAATGCCATGGCAAGCGCCGCCCCGGCAACCTTGGGGCAGATGCAGTATCGCTGGATGCGCTTACGTTCTTGTTCGGAGAGTGTTGCCATGGCTGATCCTTAGTGTCGTGGCGGTCGTTGCGGCGCATGGGGCGCGGGGCGCATCAGTTTGAGCTAGCGCTGGATAAGAACATAGAGCAAGATGCTCATCGCGATGAGCAAGAAGCCTGCGATGTTAAACATCAGTGTGGCAAAGTTGCCCACGATGGGGCGTTCGACATAGCTTTTGTCTGGGTTGCTGGGGTTGTAGTACACGGTCATTTGGCTACCGAGGGGCCAAAGCTGCTCCGCGAGGGTGCCTAGGCGGGCGATGGGGCCTGTCTGCACGTGCAGCCAGCCCTTGGCGTCTTCGTAGGCGGTGGCTTGCGTGCGGATGGGGAGTCCCGACAAGCTTTTGGTCTTTATGCCACGGAATTGTTTTTTCGCGCGGTATTGCGTGCCGTCGACGGTGTATTCCAAAACGGGATTCATTCTGCCTTCACCCATAAAGCGATGGTCGATGACCGTCCCCATGGTCACGGCGGTACAGGCCTTGGCTTTCTTGCGGGCGGCGGCTTTCATGAGCGCGCTCACTCCGATAAGCAGGATGCCGATGCCCCCAACCAAGATGAGCACGAGCAGGGATATCTGCGACGTGGTCACGGCGTTCTCCTTTGGCGCGATACCGTCATATGTGACTCAGTATAGAGAACCCCCGCCCTCGGTGGGCGTATTATGTGGCAAAGGGACAGTCCCTTTGTCACATTGATTTGAGAATGGATGTTGATGTATTTATCGCTGGCCCCTATGGAGGGGATTACCGGGCATGTGTTCCGTCGCGTGCATGCGGAGTGCTTCGGCGCGCTCGATTGTTATTACACGCCGTTTTTGCCGCCGCCGCGGGTGGGCAATCGCTTTGGCGGCAAGGCGTTTAAAGAGGTCGATCCTGCCAACAACCAGGGACTTAACGTGGTGCCCCAGCTGATGTCCAAGAATGCGGACGAGTTTGTGTGGGCGGCGCAGGTGCTTGCCGATATGGGTTACCGCGAGGTCAACCTCAACCTTGGCTGCCCTTCGGGAACGGTGGTCGCGAAGGGCAAGGGTTCGGGCTTTCTGCGCAATTTGGATGAGCTCGAGGTGTTCTTGAGCGACGTGTGCGAACGCTCGCCCTTGCCGGTGTCGGTCAAGACCAGACTGGGGCTCGAATGCGATGACGAGTACGAGCGCGTGCTCGACCTCTATTGCCGAATGCCGCTGGCGGAATTGATCGTGCATCCGCGCGTGCAAAAGGACCGTTATACGGGCTCACCGCGCAAAGAGTTTTACGGCGAGACGCTGGAACGGGCGCCGTTCCCCGTGGCCTATAACGGCGACATCTTTGATCTTGAGGACATGGATGCGCTGGTGAAGGCCTATCCCGGAACACGCCACGTAATGTTGGGGCGCGGCTTGCTTGCGAATCCCGCGCTGGCTCGCATGGTTAAGGGCGACCCTGCCGCTACCGCCGCTGAGCTGCAACGCTTCCATGACATGCTGTTTGCGGCCTATGCGGACGAGATTGGGGGCAACGCAGTCTTTCGCATGAAGGAGTGGTGGTTCTACGCCAAATGCGCCTTCGCCGATCCCGCGACCGTTCACAAACTCGTACGCAAGACCAAAAAGGTCGATGAATACCGTGCCGCTGTCGACCGTGTCTTTCGCGAGCAGCAGCTTGCGCCCGTCGCCCGCTTTTGTGGCTAAATGATCCCTTGGGGACGGAGAAGAACGGATCGCCTGTGCCGGACCCATGCAAAAAACTGTACGCCAGCATCCAAGGATGTCGAAAAATATCGTTTTTGGATGCTGACGTACATGTTTGGTTCGGCAGGGGACTAGGCAATCATTGCATCGAGTGTAATGAGTTCCCTGAGTCGCTCCGTGCGCGTTTGCCCATGGCGCTTTGCCTTTGCGTCAAATGCTTCAAGAACCGATTCGCCTACACGTGCCGATAAAACAACGCTTGGTTCATCGGAAATCGGCGGCCTTCCCAACTTGACGGTGTGGCCCTTCGGCCACTCATCTTTTTCGTATGCCGCTGCGGCTTTTTCTAGCTCACCGGGAGCAAACCCCATCATCTTTTCGAGCTGTTTAGCGTCCATAGCGCCTCCTATCGATCGATTCCGATTTCCCTGAGCACCTTGCGCGTAGGAGGGACAAGGGCGTGGTAAATGATGTAACCATCTCGGTCGGGGCAACATCGAGCAATGAGCTCCATGAGGCGGTTTTTTCCATCAAGTCCAACGAGAACGTAATCGATGCCTCCATTTTCAAGATCACGCCTAAACCATGCGAAAGCGGAGTTCCAAGCGCAGGTAATATCCGTCTCTGTCAGCCCATGTTTGAGGGCATGGGGGTGGATTGCGATGAGCTCCATAGGGACCTCTCTTTATGTATACAGTTTTGTAGACAAAAATACAAGCAGTTAATACGGTTAAGCAGCCTGTTTTGGTTGGACTGTTGGTTGCATAGTTGGCACGAGGGGCTCTACCGCTTCTTCATTTCTTAGTTCGGTATGCGAGCGGCCGTTGAACTCCCAGAGGGGAGTGTTTTCATAGACTATTGCGAGGAGCTTGGAGACCTTGTTTATCTCCGCTTGTTTGTAAAAATCGGGTCGTACGACGATTAATAATAATTCGGCATCTTCGGTTGTTTGTTGTGCTGTCGGCATGCCGTTGAGACCAATAGAACGCAAGAGTTTTGCCATGATGAAATCGAACTCGTCCTCTCTTGCGTGAAGGCTTGCGGCACCCAGCTTGGAATCATTCAAGATATACAATTTGAGATTATTAACAGATTGTGTGTAGCTGGCATATCCACAGACGATGTCCTCATAATCTAGTTTTTCGATTGGATGCTGCTTATGGCCAGTGAATATGGCCGCCCTCCTGCTCTGAACACGTCGCTCGCGTAACGAGCGCATTTCCTGGGTGTACTCGCTATGGCGTTCGTATCTTCGATAGGAATATCCGTAGTCGTCGTAGTAATAAGGGTTATTTTCGACCGTGTCGTCTAGTTCCGGCGCTATGAGGTACAGCTCTCCGTCCTTGGAAAGTATGCAGGGGTTGTCGATGCGCCCCGACTCCTCTTTGATTTTCCAAATAGTTTCATTTACTTCGAATATCGAGACTGGTTCGGGAGCGCAAGAATTGTAAAGCTCAACAAACTTCTCGAGCGAAATGATTCCGCAGGCATCTGTATAAGCGCGGGCAAAGCGCCAAACTTCCTGGTTCGCTGTGAGCTCGCGGAATTCTCTGTTGCTTGGAGCATCTTGTGGATTCTGGTATCTGGCGTGAAGCGCGATGTGCGATGAGGGCCACCTGTTGTCGGCCGCGACGTTCATGAGCTCAAGACGCAGGTACTCATTTGTGACGCGAGCGAGTGCCTCATAGTGGGCTAGGTCAAGCTCTGATCGAAAAGGTGCGTATTTGGGAACGGCGCGAGCGAACTTAATGCAGCGTGCGAGATAGGATTGTCCTAGGCGGGGGCCATAGTGCTTGTGTAGATGGCCGCCGACGGGGGGAGAGCAGTCCTTTGAGATTAGTAATGGGGTATCCGGCAGTCTCTTGTTCGAGGCGGCGCCCAATGAGCAACGCCCCCTCTAACGAAGTCTCATGATCGAGTCTCTTTTGATTGAGACTCTTGGCTTCAACGATCTTGCTGATATCTGAGCAGGCGCTTGATACGGTGTCGGACGTAAAGGTTGGAATCTTTTTTGCCATAACGATGCACTCCTGTGTGGCTCACGGATAACGGAAACGTTTGGTTGTGAGTGTCGTTCTTTGATGGCGACGACGAACAGGAGCGCAGCCTGTCTGAGATGGACGAGTGCGGTAACCACCGATCTTACTTACCGAGCCCGCTCCGGCGTGTCATTGGGGACCTCCGCAGGAACTCTCGACCATTCTCATGCCTTGAGGCGAGTATAGCATAAAAAGCAAACGTATGTTCTATTAAATCGATACTAGTCGTTGGGGACGTTCTTTAACGACTAGTCATTCAAGAACGTCCCCAATGACTAGATTGAAAAGCTGTACGCCAGCATCCAAAGATGTCGAAAAATGTCGACTTTGGATGCTGGCGTACATGTTTGGTTCGTATGGGTTCGGCTCGGTTGGCGCGAACTGGCCGCAGTGCGCGTGCTAGAGCAAATTCTCCTGCACCCACGCGATGATGTCGCCCGACTCGTAGAGTGGCGTGCCGTCAATGAACAGGCAGGGAACCTGGCGCTTTCCGCCGACGGTGATGAGCGTCTGCTCGGCATCGGAATCGGTCGAGATATTACGCTCGGGGATGGTCACGCCGTTATCGGCCAGGAAGCGCTTGACCTTTATGCAATACGGGCAGCCGGTCATAACGTAGAGCGCGAGCTCGTGATCAGTAGCCATAGGTCTCCAATCGGTTGAGGTTTCGATTGAAATACCCAAAGCCGCCGCGGTCTATGCACGCGTCAACGACGACTCGATTGCCTGTACCAGAAACGCCGTGGCTCCGGTGCCGCAGGGCTTGTCGTAGTAGTCAACAAAGCGCTGGTCGGCAAGATAACCATTGGCGAGGCCCAGGTATGCTTCGTCCTGGGGCTCGTGTCCCCAGTTAAGGCCAACCCATCGGCGGTGCATTGCGACAAGCTTGCGGGCTTCGTTACTCTTTGGATCGCCGTCGTCCATGGCAATCGAGAGCTGGCCCAAAATCGCGCGCTCGAGTTCTTTCATGTCGTTCCATGTCTCGGGATCCATATCCAGCAGTGCTTCGTTTGCGGCGTCGATCGCCTCGTCGCCATAGCGCGCTCGCGCCTCGGCACCGTAGCGCTCCTCGTTTTCCTGCACGGTGCGCCAGCGCTCCAGTTGGGGCAGCACGGCGCCCATGAGCGAGACGGCTTCGTCGAGCGACATGCCGGTGTTTTGTGCCAGCCGCGGAGCACAATCCTCGATCATTGCCTCCATCGTGGTCTTATAGGTGTACTTGCCGTGGTCGTAACACCACTTGCAGTAATGGTCGGTCGTGGCGCCCGTGGCATCGGTGCCGCAGTCGTCGGGCGTGAGCATCATGCCGCAGCTCTGGCAATAGTGCTCGGGCATTTCGAGCAGGTGGGACAGCGGCTCGCCGGTCACGGCGGCGATGAGCTTCATCATGTCGATGCCCGGCGTGACCTCGCCCCGCTCCCAGCGGCTGACGGCTTGGCGCGTGACATAGAGCTTGGCGGCGAGCTGCTCTTGGGTGAGGCTGTTGGCACGACGGACGGCGATGAGTTTTTCTGCAAAGGCCATGATAGCTCCTTTCTGCTGCTTGCGGCTTTAAGCATACGCGGCGGCCGACGCCCTTCCAAGCAACCGTTGGTTGCAAAAAGGGCGGTCGTGGTGGGGGATTGCACGCAGCGTCCATGCCCTCATGCCGTACAATGACCGGCATGGAACCTATTGCACACATACATACCGACCTGCCGCAGAAGTTCGGCATCCCGCGCAACAGCTTTTTGGCGCCCCATCTTGAGGGGCGCATTGTCTTTGAGCCGGAATATGCTTCCAGCGCGGCGGTTGAGGGCTTGGACTCCTTCTCGCACCTGTGGCTGCTCTGGCGCTTTGAAAACGGAACGCCCGGCGGCACGGCGGAAGACATCGCCGCCGATGCCAAGACGCAGGGCAGGTCCGGCACCAACGCCAAGTGGTCGAAAACCGTGCGTCCGCCGCGCCTGGGTGGAGCCGAGCGTGTGGGCGTATTTGCCACACGCAGCCCGTTTCGCCCCAATCCCATCGGTCTTACCTGCGTCAAGCTCGATCGTGTCGAGCTTACCGACGACGGCCCCATCATCCATGTGCTGGGAGCAGATCTGCGCGACGGCACGCCCATCTACGATATCAAGCCCTACATTCCGTTTGCGGACTGTCACCCGGATGCGACCGGCGGCTGGATTGAAGATGCGCCATGGCAAGAGCTCGACGTTGAGTTTCCGCATGCGCTGCAGGATATGGTCCCGCCTGCAAAGCTCTCCGGCTTGATAGAGGTCCTTCGCCAAGATCCGCGCCGCGCGGGCAGCAAGCACGAGCCAAACCGCGTGTACCACTTGGCTTACGCCGGGCTCGATATATCGTTTACGGTTGACGGAACCAGGCTGACGGTAACCGCCGTCGACGACGCGCAGGACTAACCGGCCATTTGTCCGCATTCCCATAGTGGTGCCGCGAGCATGGCTGCGATATTCAGTGGCTGCTCGACGAGGGGGCGCGTGTGGGCGTGGGCTATCAGGACGGCCGTCCATTCCATGGACCTTGCCACATTCGCGTGAATCTGGCGCTGCCGCTTTCGCGTGTAAGGGAGGCGTGCGACCGCTTGGACCGCTACGTTTTTAATGCACGGTAAGTGAGCGCTGCATGCGGGGCTGTCTGCCAGATTGGCTGGAAGGCCCCGTATGGTAAAGCATCTGTAACCATTGAGCGCAAGCGCGGTTTTGTCTGCTATTATTCAGCTCTTGAGTCTGTAAACAGGATCGTCTGGAGCTCGATGAAAAGCCCTCGTCGCTCGGCCGCCATATCGTTGTTTGTTGCGCTTGCAGTGGTGGGCGCCTTTGTCGTGGCGATAGCTGGCTGTTCCGGGTTGAATGATGGGGCCGCGGCGTCTGCATCAGAAGGCGCAGCCGCCTCGCAGGTCAAAGACGACAACCTTAAGACGCTCAACGTTGGCAGCGACCTCTATCCACCGTTTGTGTATAGCAACGAGTACGGCGATATTGTTGGCCTGGATGTCGATATTTTGACCGAGGCTTTGGGCCGCATTGGCTACAAGCCAAAGTACCAGCTGATCGACTGGGAAAAGAAGAAAGAGCTGCTGGCGAGCGGCGAGCTCGATTGCGTCATGGGCAGCTTTAGTATGACGGGCCGCGAAGGCGAGTATCGCTGGGCGGGGCCGTACCTTGCGAGCCGACAGGTGGTTGCTGTCGATCCCGAAAGCGATATCTACACGCTTGCCGATCTTGAGGGTAGGGTCGTGGCGGTCCAGTCCACCACCAAGCCCGAATCGATTCTGCTCAATCACACCAATGAAAACGTTCCGCAGATTAAGGAGCTCTACAGCTTTTCGGACCGCTCGTACCTGAACCCGGCGCTTGTCGAGGGCCTAGTCGACGCCATCGCCGCGCATGAGTCCTCGCTGCTCACCTACGAAAAAGACTATGGCGTGACGTATCGCATTTTGTCTGAGCCGCTGCTAGAGGTTGGTTTGGGCACCGCTTTCGATATCAACGACACACGCGGCATCGACGTTAAGCTCACCCATGCCTACCAAGAAATGCTTGCCGATGGCACCATGGAGCGCCTGGTGTCAAAGTATTTTGATGACCCTTCGCCCTTTTTGAATGTGGAGGGCCTGTCATGATTGATGCGTCCGACCACACCGCTCAGGAGCGGGGCGATCGTTCGGCACGGGAATGGCTCATCGTCGTCCTGTTGGGGATAGCGCTCTCGATTGTTGCCGGCGTGACGAGCTACGCCTACACGACAGCTCAGGCCGAGCAGCGCTTTGCCGACGTTGTCGATTACGTGGCGACACAGAGCCTTTCCTACGATGCGTTCAACAGCGCCTATGCGACCAAAAACCTGATTCGCGTTATGGAGATCGCCGGAGAGGCGGCGCGCGATATGGAGCGCGACGGCTCGGTGGATAACGCTACGTTGGAGCAATATGCTGACCAGTTTAATGTGACAGCGCTGATCGTAACGGATGCATCGGGCAACTTGGTGTCCGAGTCCTCGAAGGATGACGTGGGCTACGAGTCGCTCGCTGCGAATCTCAAAGAGGCGCCTGTGCTGGAGGTGGCAGCCCATCCGCTTAAGTCCTATACCGCTCGCATTACGCTTGCGGACGATTCGATCGCAGACATTGGCTGCGTGGCCCGGCGGGACGGTGAGGGCATCGTTGTCGCGGTGAGGCACCAGAGCGCCAAGGCGGTCGCGAGCAATACGCTCAAGTTGCAGAGCTTGCTCGATGGTTATGAGACTATCGATAGCGGCAATATCGTGATCGAAAACGACGGTAAGGTCGTTGCGACCAACGCTGTTGAGCCCGCCGTGTCGGGCGTGTTCGATTTGCCTGCGACGGATGCCATCGTTGTCAACGGCATTAAGGAGCGTTGCCTGGCTGGTAAGGTCAGATTGGTTAACGAAAGCGGTGAGTGGTATCTGGGCACATTTGGTAAAGCGCGCGATTTTTACGTGTACACCTATGCTCCCGCGCAGCGTTACTTTGAGGTTGTTGCCGCTGTTGTTGCCAGTGTGTTGGCACTCTACGGCGGTGTTATAGCCACTGTTGTGTTGGTGCGCCGCCGCGCCGAGAGCCAGCGCTTTGCCGACCTGTTGCTGCAGGAGCGCGACTATGGCGACAAGCTGGCAAAAGCGGCGCGCGAAGCTTCGTCTGCCAACTCTGCAAAGACGGAGTTCCTGCGTCGCATGAGTCACGACCTGCGCACGCCCATCAACGGCATTCGCGGTATGGTCGAGGTGGGCAATGCCAACGCGGACGACTTGCAAAAGCAGACTGAGTGCCGCTCAAAGATCTGGACGGCGTCGGGACTGCTGCTCGACCTTGCGAACGAGGCACTCGATATGAGCCGCTTGGAGAGCGGGCAGGTCGACCTGAATCTCGTGCCTACAGATATGGTGGCCCTCAACCGTGAGGTGTGCGATATCCTGGAGCGCCAGGCCGAGGAGCGCCTGGTGACAATTATCTGCGACCAACGGACTCTTGATCATCCCTATGCCCGGGTGAGCGTGACGCACCTCAAGCGCCTGTTGCTCAATATTGCCGGTAATGCCGTCAAGTACAACCGCCAGGGCGGCTATGTTCGCCTGACATGCCGCGAGGTGGAGCCGGTGGACGGTGTCCCCGTCTATGAATACACGATCGCCGATAACGGCATTGGCATGAGCGAGGAGTTTCAACAGCACCTCTACGAGCCGTTCAGCCGCGAGGAACAACAGGTGGAAGGCGCTTCATCGGGAACTGGCCTGGGCGCGTCTATTGCCAAACAGTTGGTCGAGCTTATGGGCGGAACCATGAGCTTTACGAGCGCCTTGGGGCAGGGGACGACGTTTACCATTTGCCTGCCGTTTGAGAAGTGCAAGAGTTCCGAGATTCCCCAGGCAGTTCGCGTGGATGCAGGCGACAGCGACGTGCTCCAGGGCCTGCGCGTTTTGCTCGTAGAAGATAACGACCTGAATGCCGAGATCGCACAGTTTACGCTCGACCGCGCCGGTGCCGTCGTGACACATGTCAAAGATGGCGAGTCTGCCGTCGAGACGTTTGCCGCGAGCGCGCCGCACGAGTACGACGTGGTATTGATGAACATCATGATGCCCGGCATCGATGGCCTTGAGGCCACGCGTCAGATTCGAGCGCTCGATCGCGAGGACGCCGCGACCACGCCGATTATCGCCGTGAGCGCCAATGCCTTTGCCGACGACCGTAGGCTTTCGCGCGAGGCGGGCATGAACGCGCATCTGAGCAAACCCGTGAGTTCTCAGGATCTCGTTGAGGCGCTTGCGCACATAGCCGCCGACGCTTCATAAACAAATGGCTCGGTTCCAATACTGGTTGGAACCGAGCCATTTTGCTATTTGTAGGACCTGTTTTTGGGCTTACTTTTCATGAATCTGCTTGCCGCAAAGATGCTCAATCGAAATCTCGTAGAGTTGGACGCCCTTGATGTCTTTGGCGATCTCCTCCTCGACTTCTTCGGCAGAAGGGTAGTACTTAAGCGCGAGCTGACGGACTTTGTCCTCGATAAACGCGGGCGCTTCATCTACCAGGCGACAACGACCAAAGACAACGGTACTCATAACGTAGGGAGCCCAGTCGCCGTCCTTGTACCACTCGTTGCCGTAAACGGTAAAGCAGACTTTATCATCATGCTTGAGTGAATCGACCTTGTGGCCAGCCTTGGCGCCATGGAAATAAATCTTGTCGTGCTCGGCGTCAAAGAAGTAGTTGACGGGAATGGCATAGGGGTAGCCATCATCGCCGTTGACGGCAAAGACGCCGCGCTTGCAGGTAGCGAGCAGTTCGCGCGCTTTCTCGTCGGTGATGGCGCGTTTCTTTCGACGTAAGGGCCTAAACATCGTTGGCTTCCTTTCTACTGCGCATGGTGGTTGAGCACAAACTATAGCGAAACAGCCCCGTTTTTCTTGATACAGGCGAGTATGTTTTTGAGCTTGCTAAAGTCGAGCGGTTTGGGCAGATGGGCGTTCATGCCGGCGTCGTGTGCCGCCTTGGCGTCTTCGGCAAAGGCGTTGGCGGTGAGCGCGATGATGGGGATGTCGGCCGCATCGGCCTTTTCGCTCAGGCGGATCGCCCGGGTTGCCTCGTAGCCGTCCATGCCCGGCATCATGATGTCCATCAGGATTGCATCGAAGCTGCCGGCGGGACGGCTAACGTATAGGTCGACTGTCTCGTTGCCGTCGGCGGCGCGAGTCACGACGATGCCTTCGCTTTCGAGCAGAGCTTGGGCAATCTCGGCATTGAGTTCGTTATCTTCTGCCAAAAGGACGTTCATGCCGGCGAGCGAGCAGCTGCTTACCTGCGTGTCTGCACATTCTTTTATCTGAGGGTTCTTGTCGATATCGAGCGGAATCCGGACGTCAAACGTACTCCCCACGCCAACCTCACTCGAAATCTCAATCGTGCCGCCCATCATATCGATGAGCGATTTGACGATAGACATGCCAATGCCGGTTCCTTGGAACTTGCTGCGCGCATCGGCGCCTTCCTGGGCAAACGGCTCGTAAATGTGCGTCAAAAACTCGGGCGTCATACCAATGCCGGTGTCCGAGACGCTAAAGCAAAACACGGCGTGCTCGTCGTCGACCGGCTTGATGGTCGATGAGAACGTGACGGTGCCTCCGTGCTTGTTGTACTTGATGCTGTTGTCGAGCAGGTTGACAAGGATCTGCCGAATATGGGTGGGGCTGCCGATCATATATTGGTCGACAGCGTAGGGCTCGCTGGTGTCGAGCATGGTTATGCCGCGGTCCGATGCGCGGAGCTTGCACAGTACGAGCGCATTGTCGCACAGCTCTTTAAGGTTGAATGATTCGTGCTCGAGCGTCACTTTGCGCTCCTCGATCCTGCCCATCTCGAGGATGTCGTTAATCAGTGACAGCAGGTGATTGGCGGCAACGCGCGCCTTGGCACGGCTTTCGCGGGCGACCTGCATGTCGCCTTCTCTCAATTCCTCAATTTCGATAAGGCCCAGGATGCCGTTGAGCGGCGTGCGGATGTCGTGGCTCATGCGCGTGAGGAAAGCGGTTTTGGCGGCGTTGGCGGCATCGGCTTTCTGCCGTTCCTCCTGTGCGCGGTAAAGCGACCAGACAAGGATGACGATGCCGGTGAGCAAAATGCAGATGACGACTGCCGCAATGACGATGCGGTTGCGGTAGAGAAGTCGGAACGCATCCGATTCTTGCGCCGAGTACGATGTGGGGAAATAGCTGTTTGCAGAGAGCGATTCACCTGCATTGACGATGCCCTTATTGATGATTCCCAGCAGCTCGGGCTTGCCGCGCGAAATTAAACACGATAGTTGTGCCGTGTTGGTGAGTTCCTGTGTTTCGAAATCCTCGATGTCGTAGATGTCGCGGAGAGTTTCCAGGCGCGTGCTGGGGACAATGATGCAACGTGCCTTCCCCTCATCGAGGGCTTTGAGCACCTCGCCGTCATTCGAATACTCGGTTACCGTTGCGTTCGGAAAGAGACTTTCGAGCTCAAAACGGTTAACGATTGTGCTCTTTGTACAAGCGATGTTCTTAAGGTCGCTGTTCAGGTTTTTGCCATTGTGAATGGCGGTCAGCGAAACCGTTCCCATCGAGTTTGACTGGATGACCCCTGTCTGCTCGGCGAGCCAGTAGTCGCGAAACAACGGCAGGGCGACATCGATGGTTCCGTTGGAAAGGGCTTTGATCATTTGCTTGTTGTTCGAGAGTGCGATTGTTTTGACCGTAATGTCAAACTTGTCGTGCAACGTCGTTGCAAGCGAGGCGAGCGACCCTTCCATCTCGCCGTCGTCATTTTGCGTACAGTAGGGAAGTTGGTTTTTAAGATAGCCGAGCGTGATGGTATTGCCGTTTTCTTTGAGCCAGGTGGTCTCGGTGCCGGTGAGCGATGACGAGCCACTGTTTTGGGTCGAGTAACTCGTTTTGACTTCCTCGTTATAGCGCGGGTTATCGCGGGCGATGGTCGTCATGGCGGCGTTGATGTCGTTCATCAGGTCAGGGCGGCTTTTGGGAACGGCAAAATAGTAGTCGCTCGAGCCTACGTAGAACATGGGTGACGCATCGGGCGACGAAATGGTGTCGTTCATGATGACGGCGTCGACCTCGCCGTCTGCAAGCGCCTCAAAGAGGGCGCTGCCGGTGTCGATTTCTTTATAGGTGCAGGTAACGTCTTCGTTGGCGAGCCACTGCTGGCCGACGATAGTTTGCATAACGCCAGAGTTGCAGCCGATGGTGAGGCCTTGGAGCGCCTGAGGGTCACCCTTAGCTAGATCGTCGCGGTCGGGCCTGGCGTAGATATAGTAGCGCTCGGTGCCCTCGGGATTTGAGGAAAAGAGCAGCTTCTGCTCGCGTTCTGCCGAATACGAGATGTTGGGCATGAGGTCGATTTCGCCTGCCTCGAGCATGTCCATAAGCTCGGAGAAGGTGCCGCTAACGTATTCGTATTGCCAGCCCTTTGTGTAATACGAGAGGGTCTGGAGGTACTCGTAGCCCCATCCCGAGAGGCGCTCGCCCGGCGTGCCTTCCTGGAAGCCTTTGTTGTTGACGAGCCAGCCAACGCGGACCGTCTTGACCTGGTGGTCGGAGTCGGCGGCAAAGGCGGGGGCAGGCATGACGGCGCTCAGTACGGTGAGTACGGCAACCGCGACGGCTAGGGTGCGATATAGAGCCAAACGAAGGATGGCGGAAGGTTTCACATGTAATCCTATCGAGTCGAGACAGTATCACATAAGGATACCAGCTCAACCTGCCCACTCAGCCACCGCACCGCTAAACGGTCAGGTAGTCATTGGGGACGTTCTTGTTTGACTAGTCATTTAAGAACGTCCCCAATGACTAGTTCCGTTTGCGGGGGAGGCGTGGGACAATACCGAGCGAATGTGATTGGGCGTCTGGGAAAAGAGGTCGCGATGAACAAGTTGAGGACGCTTGCTGACGTGTTGCGCCAGGCTGGCTTTGCGCGCATCACGGGCCTGTTTCTCGTCTTCTATCTGCTGTGCTCGACGGCCGTCTGGCTGTCCGAGCCCACGACCCTCACGTTTGGCGACGGCCTCTGGTTTAGCTTTGAGACCGTATCGACGATCGGCTTCGGTGATATCCCGGCCGAGACGCCGGTTGCCCGCGCTATCACCGTCGTTTTGAGCGTCATCAGCATCTTCTACATCGCCATGCTCACGGGCGTGGCGGTGAACTACTGCAACACGCTCATCAAGATGCGTCAAAAGGACACCATGGCGCGCTTTATGGACGATCTCGAGCATTTGGAAGAGCTCGATCGTGACGAGCTCGCCGACCTGTCGCGCCGTGTGCGCGAATATCGCCGACGCCAACGCTAGAACGGGCGACGCGCGTCACGACGAGGGGGACTGAATATGAATATCACGGTATACCTGGGCGCGAGCGTCGGCAACGACCCGGCGTTTCTGCCTGCAGTGCGAGAGCTCGGCACGTGGATTGGCTCCAACGGCCACGCGCTGGTATACGGCGGCTCCAAGTCGGGCCTGATGGGCGCGCTTGCCGATAGCGTGCTCAATGCTGGCGGGCATGTGACGGGCGTTGAGCCGAGCTTTTTTATCGAGGCAGAGTTTCAACACGACGGTATTGACGATCTCATCGTGACGAGTGACATGGCCGAGCGTAAGGCCAGGATGATCGAGCTCGGCGACGCGTTCATCGCCTTCCCGGGCGGTACGGGCACGCTCGAGGAGATTGCCGAGGTCATGTCCGCCGTGTCGTTGGGGCATCTCGATGCGCCGTGCATCCTGTACAACCTCGGGGGCTACTACAACGATCTTAAGTCGCTGCTCGGGCGCATGATCGACAAGGGCCTATCGAGCCCGCAGCGCCAGACCGGCATCTACTTTGCCGACGACCTGCGTCAAATCGCATCGATTATCGGCGCCTAAGCCTTAGGCTCATCGCTCGTGCGGCACCCAACGGCACCGTTCGCGGCGTAGATGGTTAGCCCGCCCGAGGCCTGCTCGTCCTACAATAAAACGTATCTTTGTCGATTTGACCACGGGAGGTCCCGATGGATACCCTTGCAAAACCCAAAAACCGTGCGCTGTTCTTAGTGAGCGTGGCCGTGACCGGTGCGTTTGCAGGCGCCGCGGTCTGGCTGTTTTTCTTTGCGATGGAGCACGGTATCGACTATCTATGGACCGAGATCCCGCATATGCTGGGCGTCGCTTCGCCCGAGCTCGCGAGCGGTCCGTTCGGTTTTTTGCCGTATCCGTTTTTCGTCTGCCTGCTGGGCGGTCTGCTGATTGGTCTGTACGCAAAGATGACGGGCACCAAGACCGATGACCTCAACCAGGTGATGGCCAAGGTTAAACAAGACGGTCGCTACCCGTACGACAACCTGGGCAAGCTTTCACTCGCGGCATTGCTGCCGCTGCTGTTTGGCGGAAGTATTGGACCGGAGGCCGGCCTGACCGGCGTTATCGCGGGTCTGTGCAGCTGGGTCGGCGACCGCATGCGTCGCTTTGGCGCCGAGTTTAGGGAGCTCACGCTGTTGGGCACCCAGGCTGCCCTGACGGCGCTCTTTACCGCGCCCGTGTTTGGCTTTGTGGCGCCGCTCGCCGGTAGCGCCGACGGCCAGGGCGCTGGCGAGGACTCCGCGTCCGACGAGATCACCATCAAGCTGCCCAAGGCACAAAAGACCGTGGTCTACGGCATCGCGATTGCCGGCGGTCTGGGCACCTATCTGCTGCTCGGCCAGCTCATGGGTGGCGGCATGGGCATGCCGAGGTTCGAGGCTGCCCAGGTGGGTAACCTCGAGCTTGCCTGGCTCATTCCGCTGGCGTTGGTCGGTACCGTATGCGGCTGGCTGTACTTTGTCTCGGAGCACGCGAGCGAAGCGCTTGCCCATGCCATAGGGGAGCGCCCTGTCGTCAAGGCGATGCTGGCTGGTCTGGCCCTCGCTATCTGCGGCACGGTTTTGCCCTACACCATGTTTGCCGGCGAGACCCAGGCCGACGTGCTCATGGAGACCTACCTCACCATTCCCGCCGGCGTGCTTATCGCGACCGGCCTGGTCAAGGCCATGCTGACGCCCGCCCTCATCAATATGGGTTGGCGCGGCGGCCACTTCTTCCCGGTTATCTTCTCGGGCGTAAGCCTGGGCTACGGCCTTGCCATCCTCACCGGTGCCGATCCGGTCTTTTGCGTCGCCGTCTGCACGGCATCGACGATGGGTGCGGTCATGCGTCAGCCGGTCATGGTTGTGGGCCTGCTGCTCATGTGCTTCCCGCTCAAGGGTATCGTCTGCATGATCATCGCCGCCGTCATTGCGGCAGGCATTCCGCTGCCCAAACCGCTGCGCAAGTAGCACGATAGCGCGTGCCGGGGATATGCCATTTGTCACGGATTTGCGGCGGGGGCGATCGCGTCCTTCGTGGATTGAGACTCGCGTGCCTACAGGTCGTGTACTCGATAAACCTTGGTGCTGACGGTGCAGCTGATTGCGCATAGCGCGAGGGCCAGCACGGCAATTCCTGCGCACAGACAGCCCAGAACGGCAGGATCGGGATTCGCTCCGGCAATCGACATGAGCCAGTTGCTGATGGGGTTGGAGGAGCTCAGCGCTGCCATGGCAAGGCACCCGAGCAGGGCAAACAGGCCGACGGAAAGGCGCAGCGCCTCCATGTGTCCAAATCGAAAGAACAGCGGCTGTGCCAAAAACACCATCATGAGGGAGATGAGCATCGATGCGGCGGAGGCTATTGTGGTCTCAAAGACGGTCTGTCCCGTCGAGGGAATACCCGCGCTGTTGAAGAGCGGGATGGAGACGATGCTCAAAAGCGCGGCGGCGCACGCCATGACGGCCGAGAAGACAATGATGCTCAGGTAGCGTGCACAGATGATGTCTTTGCGCGAGATGGGCAGCGTTGCCCGATAGCGCTCCCATCCGTTTTGATTGTCGTAGCCGGCCAGCGAGTTCATGACCATGATGGGTGACATGGCACTGACCGCGCAGGCGCCAGCACTCATGCCAGAGTCACCGTCCGATGCGTTGGCGAGGGTCAACACGACGAAGATGAACAGGCCGACACCCGCGATGCTCGGGACGAGCGTGCGGACGATGGCGAGCTCAGACATAAAGGCGCGTTTCATTTCGAAGCCCCTTTCAGCGTGAGGCGAAGATAGTCATCAATGGTTGCCCGGTCGCAGGGAATCTCGGGGAAGGCCTCGAGCACATCGCGACGGTTGGGCACGAGCACGTCCACGCTATAGGCGTGGTGGGCGGCACGGGCGCCTTCGACGCAAGCCATAAGCTCTGCGGCCTGTGCTTGGGTGCAGTGGGCGATGCCGGCTCGGTCGGTAATGTCCTCGCGCGGCAGGTCAAACACAATCGAGCCGTTATCGATGCAGATGACGCGGTCGGCAGTGCGATCGAGGTCGGATGTAATGTGGCTCGAGAGCAGCACGCTGTGCTGGCCGTCGGCGACAAAGGCAAGCAACTCGTCGAGCAGTTCCTCGCGCGCCATGGGATCGAGGCCCGCGGTGGCTTCGTCCAAAACGAGCAGCTTGGCATTGTGGCTGAGCGCACAGGCGAGCTGCAGCTTCATGCCCATGCCGCGGGAGAGGTCCTTGACCTTCGTCTTGGGATCGAGGCCAAATCGGTCGATGAATCCGGCGAACGTTTCGCAGCTCCACGTGGGGTATGCCGGGCCTACGAGCTTCTCGACCTGGCCCACCTTGAGCGTGGAGGGGAAGGGACACGTGTCCAGGACAAGCCCGATGCGGGAGCGCAGGTGGCGCTGCGTCTCGTCGGGCGCGTTGGCGTCGCAGCGCTGTCCAAGCAGATGCACCTCGCCGGCATCGGGCTTTATAAGCCCAAGCGCGGCGCGAATGGTCGTTGGCTTTGCCGGCGCCATTTGCGCCCACAAAGCCAACGATCTGGCCGGGCTCCACGGCAAGCGTGACGTCGCGCAGTGAAAAGCGGTCGCTCACGCGGCGCGATACACCTTTGAGTTCTAGCAACTTTTGCATGGTATAGCCTTTCTTGCAGATGGCTACTGCATGGTTTCGGGGGCTACGAGGTCGAGCATCTCGTGCAGCTTGTCGCGCGTGACGCCCAAGGCTTCGGCTTGGCTCGCCGCTTTCGCAAGCAGCTCTTCGATATGGCAGAGCTGATTTTCGCGCAAGAGTTCTTGGTTGCCCTCGGCGACAAAACAGCCCTTGCCCTGCACGGTGCAGATAAACCCGAGCTGCTCCAGGTCGGCATAGGCGCGCTTGGTGGTGATGACGCTCACGCCAAGATCGCTCGCGAGTGCGCGGATGCTGGGGAGTTTGGCTCCCGCAGCGAGTGTGCCCGGAAGGATTTGAGCTTTGACCTGCGAGGATATCTGTTCGTAGATGGGCTTATCGCTCGAATTGGATAGGATGATGTCCACAGCGGCTCCTTAGCTGTTGGGCTACACGTGTATATAACCGGTAAGCACAGTATATATACACTATGCACAGTTATGCAAGAGCTAAATGTGGAATAGCCCATCGGCGCCGCGCTTGCTCCAAAACAATCTCAATCAGTAACACCTGGGTCCGTTTTGGGTCGCCTTCTGTTACAGATTGAGATGTTATTTGCCCGCCTGCCTATTTGTCTCAATCTGTAACAGTAAGAGGCGATTTGCGCGGCTAGATGTTACAGAACGAGACATTGGCTGCCTGCCTTTCCGTTTGTCTCGATTTGTAACATCTGGAGATCAAAAACCTGTTTATCTGTTACAGATTGAGATTTTGTCGACAGGTCCATTCATTTGTCTTGATCTGTAACATCTAGGCCCGTTTTTGCTGGCTAACTGTTACAGATCAAGATATTGGCTGCCCGCCCTGTGCGTTCATCTCAATCTGTAACATCTGGAGGTCAAAACCCCTTCTAGGTGTTACAGATTGAGACAAACCGTCGCGGAACACCGCTGACATTCCACCGTCCGAGCCCCAACTGATGAATTTGTCCTGATAGGTGCCCTAGAGCGAGATTTCGCGGCTACAATAGTACGGTTTCAACGACGTAATGCACTCAATGCAAGAAAGGATCCGCATGGCAAGCCTGTCGGATGAAATCTCGTCGCGCCGCACATTCGCGATCATCAGCCACCCGGACGCCGGTAAGACCACGCTTACCGAGAAGCTGCTGCTCTATACCGGCAGCATCCAGACCGCCGGCTCGGTCAAGGGCAAGAGCTCGGCCAAGCACGCCGTCTCGGACTGGATGGACATCGAGAAGGAGCGCGGCATTTCCGTTACCTCCTCGGTGCTGCAGTTCACCTATAATGGCGCCTGCGTCAACATCCTCGATACCCCCGGCCACCAGGACTTCTCGGAGGATACCTACCGTACCCTTATGGCCGCCGACGCCGCAGTCATGGTCATCGACGGCGCTAAGGGCGTCGAGGCCCAGACCAAAAAGCTCTTTAAGGTCTGTACGCTGCGCCACATTCCCATCTTCACCTTTGTGAATAAGCTCGACCACGAGGCTCGCGATCCGTTTGAGCTCATGGAAGAGATCGAGAACGTCCTGGGTATCAATACGTATCCCATGAACTGGCCGATCGGCAGTGGTCGCAACTTCCGCGGCGTGTTCGACCGTCAGACCCGTCGCGTCATTGCCTTTGAGGGCGACGGTCACGCCAACGCCACCAAGAAGGTCGCCGAGGTCGAGGCCGAGCTGGGCGATCCTTCCATGGACGAGCTCATCGGCGAGGAGAACCACAAGAACCTGATGGACGACATCGAGCTGCTCGATGGCGCCGGCGACGAGCTCGACTTGGATGCTGTGGCCTGCGGCAAGCTGAGCCCGGCGTTCTTTGGCTCGGCGCTCACCAACTTTGGTGTGGAGCCCTTCCTCAAGGAGTTCCTGCGCCTGGCCCCGACGCCGCGCGCCTATACCGATACGCTCACCAGTGAGCCGGTCGATCCCTGCCGCGACGACTTTAGCGGCTTTGTGTTTAAGATCCAGGCCAATATGGACAAGAACCACCGAGACCGTATCGCCTTTGTGCGCATTTGCTCGGGCAAGTTCGAGCGTGGCATGGACGCCTTCCACGTGCAGGGCAACCGCAAGCTTAAGCTTGCTACGGGCACGTCGATGATGGCCGATGACCGCGCCATCGTGGACGAGGCGTACGCGGGCGATATCGTGGGCCTGTTCGACCCGGGTATCTTTAGCATCGGCGACACCGTGTGCTCCGGCAAGCGCCACGTGCAGTATCCGCAGATCCCGACGTTTGCCCCCGAGATGTTCGCCCGCATTACGCAGGTCGACACGCTCAAGCGCAAGCAGTTCGTCAAGGGTATGGAGGAGCTTGCCCAGGAGGGTGCCATCCAGATCTTCCGCGAGCTGGGTGCCGGCATGGAGAGCGTCATCGTGGGCGTGGTCGGTGTGCTGCAGTTTGAGGTACTCGAGCGCCGCCTTAAGGCCGAGTATCGTGTTGAGGTCCGTCGCCAGCCGCTGCCCTATACGGACATCCGCTGGATTCAGAACGACCCCGATACCATTGATATCCCGGGCCTTTCGCTCACGCGTGACACGCTGCGCGTCGAGGACATGCGCGGCGGTAAGCTGCTGCTGTTCACGAGCCCGTGGAACGTGGATTGGGCAACCGATCACAACCCCGATCTTATCCTGTCGGAGTTTGGCAACGTAGCCTTTTAATGCATCGGCGCGGTGGCCCTGTGGGGCTGCCGCGTCGTTTGCTTGCCTGATGCCGTGTGAGCGGCTATTATACCCATCGTCGTCTCAAGCCCGTGACGTCCGAGCAGTTCGGGTCCGATATCCTGCTCGTTAAACCTAAAACCAAAGGAGTACATAATGATCAAGAAGGTCATGGAGGACTACAAGGTCCTGTTGCGGAGCATTCCCGCGGCAACGGTTTCGCTGTTTTTCGTGAGTGTCATCATGATGAACCTGCTGGCCAACAAAGAGCTTATCAGCCTGCCGTATCTGGCACTCGATTGCGGCTTTGTGGTGAGCTGGGTTTCGTTTTTGTGCCAGGACATGATCTGCAAGCGCTTTGGCGCCAAGGCATCCATCAAAATCTCTGTCCTTGCGCTGCTGGTCAACCTGGCCGTGAGCCTGTGCTTTTGGGCGTGCTCGCTCACGCCCGGCATGTGGGGCGCTTACTACGACACGGGCATGATCGAGGTCAACACTGCCCTTAACGCCACCATTGGCGGCACCTGGTACGTGGTGCTGGGCTCTTCGCTGGCAATGCTCGTTTCTGCCGTGGTTAATTCCACGCTCAACCAGTCGCTCGGCCGTATGCTCAAAAAGAATAACTTTGCGAGCTTTGCCTTCCGCTCTTATGTGTCCACGGGTGTTGGCCAGTTTATCGACAACTTGGTCTTTGCCATTGTGGTGAGCCACACGTTCTTTGGTTGGACCTGGGTGCAGGTCCTTATGTGCTCGCTGACCGGCGCTGTTGCCGAGCTGCTGTGCGAGGTCTTTCTGAGCCCCGTGGGCTATAAGGTCGTGCGCGGCTGGGAGCGCGAGAATGTGGGCGCCGAGTACCTCGAGCGCCACGCAACCGCCTAAGGAGCAAGTATGCGGGTTTTGATCACGGGCGCTTCGGGCGGTATCGGAGCCGCGTGCGTGCAGCGCTTTTTGGACGAGGGCCACGAGGTCGTGGGCTTTGACCTGCTGCCGGCGGCGATCGAACACGAGCGCTACCGGCATCTGATTGTTGATGTCCGCGAACCGGACTCGTTTCCAGACGACCTTGAACCACAGGTAATCGTAAACGTTGCCGGCACGCAGGATTCGGCCGACGACATCGCTGCCAACCTGCGTGGCACCATCAACGTGACCGAGTGCTATGCCTTTGTGGGGGAGGGTCTTGCCGCCAAGCCGACACCGGCTATCACATCCGTGGTCAATGTGGGATCGGCGAGCGGACATACGGGATCGGAGTTTCCCGCCTATGCTGCCAGCAAGGGCGGCATTATCGCCTACACCAAAAACCTTGCAAACCGTCTGGCGCCGCAGGCCATTGCCAACAGTGTGGACCCGGGCGGCGTTATCACGCCGCTCAACCGTTGCGTGATGGAAGACGAACACCTGTGGAACCAGATTATGGAGCTCACGCCGCTTAAGCGCTGGGCCACCGCCCAAGAGATCGCCGAGTGGATCTACTTTGTGGGCGTGACCAACCGGTTTATGACCGGGCAGAGCCTGCTGATCGATGGCGGCGAGGCCGGCCGCACCCAGTTTATCTGGCCCGAGTAGAAAACGCGCCCGATGGAAATCCGTCGGGCGCGTTTTTGATGTATTGATTTTTAGCCGAGGCAAGTCCAGTTGACGGGGGTCGAGCCGCGCTGTTCGAGTAGCCGATTGGCTGCCGAGAAGGGGCGCGACCCTATAAAGGCGGGGAGTTCTGCCGTGGCGCGGTTGGCCGAAAGCGGCGAGGGGTGCGTAGAAGCTAGGCAGAACTTGCCGGTTGCCTTGCCTGCGCCGATCGCGTCGAGCTTGCCCTCAACCATTTGCTGGGCAAAGCGGCCCCATGCCAAAAAGATGACCGGCTGGGGCAGCTGACAGCAGCGTTCGATAATATAGTCGGTGAGCGTGCTCCAGCCCAGCTTGGCGTGCGAATTGGCGGCATGCTTGCGCACGGTGAGCGTGGTGTTAAGGAGCAGGACGCCCTGTTGTGCCCATGGGGTTAGGTCTCCCGTGGCAGGAAAGGGGCAGTCCAGATCGGCTTTGAGTTCCTTATAGATGTTGCGCAGGCTCGGCGGCAACTTGGTTTGCGTCGCGGGGACCGAGAACGATAACCCCATGGCCTGGTTGGGTCCGTGATAGGGATCTTGACCCAAGATGACAACCTTGACCTGGTCGGCCGGCGTGTAGGCGAGGGCATTGAGGATGTCGTCTTGTGCCGGGTAGATGGTCTGCTCGGCACGCAAAAGGGCGATGCGCTCGAGCAGCTGGTTCGTCGTGTCGCGTACCGGCTGCGGCGCATCGCCCAACCAAGTTGCTATGTTGCGGTCGCGCGTTGCGGTGTCCATGGAACTCCTTTATGGCAGATACTCTGTTGGTATCTATTGTAAAGGCGCACCGGTTGCCTTTATGCCGCGGCTGTATGAAGAGTGGGGCCTACGAGACGTGCTCGGGTGCTCCTGCCATGTGAGCGTGTCCTTGCGAGCGAAGGCGCGGGAGCTCGACGGTTGCCGCCATGACGCCGGTGAGGATGAGGGCGGCGCCAAAGAAGGCGATGGGGCTCAGGACCTCGCCGACCAGGAAGAACGAAAAGACGGCGGAGCAGACCGGCTCGAGCGAGAAGGCAAAGCCCGTGGTCTCGGCGGGCACGTGGGGCTGTACGAGCGTCTGGGTGATAAAGCCGTAGGCAGAGCAGATGAGTGCGAGTGCGACGACAACGACGATCTCGCTCGGCGTGCTGGGAAGCGTAAAGCCGCCAAAGGTAAATGCGGCGATGCCCGAGAACAGGCCGCCGAAGCCCAGCTGCCAAACACCCAGGGCCAGCGGATCGACTTCTTCGACAAAGCGCTTGGCTACGATAATGTGGCCGGCATAGATAAAGGCCGAGAGCAGCATGATGATCGCGCCGGGATTCAGGCTGGTAAAGTCGGCGCCCGAGAGCAGCAGCATACCGCAGGTGACGATGGCAGTTCCAATGAGCACCTTGCGCTCGGGGGCGCGACGCAGCAGAGCTGCGTTGGCAAACGGCACGATTACGACCGTCAGGCTCTGCAAAAAGCCGGCGGTTGAGGCGGAGGTGAGGCTGGAGCCCAAGCACATGCAGGTGAGCTCGGTTGCCATGATGGCGCCGATGATGGCGGCGCGAACCATCAGGTCGCGGTTAATGCGCAGCGCGTGCTTGTGGAAGAGCAGCAGGCAGGCCACAAAGGCGATGATGCAGCGCAGCGCAACGATGCTCGTGGCGTTCATGCTGTCCATGCCGATCTTCATGAGGGGGTACGAAAAGCCCCATGCGACGGGAACGGAAAACGAGAGCGCGATTGCTTTTTTGCGATCCATGGGACTCCTTTTGTTACAGAACGGTTTCGCAAAAAGGATTCTGCTCCCAGATTTAGATGTAGTAAAGCGAATGTATCTTCAGTATGATTAAGTAATACTAATGTAGGCGGAAAAAGCGCTGGCAAAACGTTTTACGGCTACGTCGATGTGGAGGTACGATGGCATCGCGGTATCAGATTGTTTGTATGGTGGTCGATCGCGGCAGTCTTAAGGGCGCGGCGGACGAACTGGGCTATACGCAAAGCGCGGTGAGCCAGGCCGTCAAAGCGCTCGAGCGCGAGCTGGGTACCACGCTTATCGAGCGCGGCAAGCAGGGCGTTTCGCTTACGCGCGACGGCAAGCAGTACCTGCCGTATCTGCGCCAGATTGTAACTGCCGAGGCCGAGCTTGAGGGCAAGCGCCAGGAATTGCTGGGGCTTTCGTCGACCGACATTCGCATTGCGACGTTTACCAACGTGAGTCGTACTGTGTTGCCGCGTGTGATCCGCGACTTTGGGGCCCTGCATCCGGGTGTGCGCTTTACCCTCAAGCAGGGCGATTACACGCGCAATGCCCAGTGGGTGCACGATGGCATGGTCGACTTTTGCTTTACAGCGCGTGGATTTACCGAGGGGCTCGAGAAACGCGTGGTCTATCACGACGAGCTGGTGGCGCTGTTGCCAGCCGTCCATCCACTGGCGGCAAAGGAAAAGGTGACGCTTGCCGACCTGGCGTCCGAACCGTTTGTGCTGCTGGATGAGGGCGAACAGAGTCTGGTGCTCGATGCGTTTGCCGCGCACGGGCTATCGCCGCATGTGACGAGTGAGGTCACCGATGACTACACCATTATGGCGATGGTGGAGGAGGGCCTCGGTGTGAGCATGCTCTACCGCCGTACCGTCGAGGGCATGCGGGCCGATATTTGTGTGCGCCCCATCGTGCATGCCCCCTCGCGCGACGTGGTGGCCGCCTGGCGCAGCTGGGACACCATGCCTATCGCCACGAGGCGCTTTATCGACTATATGAGCTCGCATATTGTCAATTAATGACTGGCGTGGCGTTGGGTGCGGTGTTTAGCGGGCTGTCGCTTTGGCTTGGGTGGCGCGATAGGTGCGTGCCGGGTGGCAGAGTAGTACCGCCACGACCATGAAGAACGCCGTGGTGCCCAAGCTGATGGGGTAGACCATCATGATGTTCGCAAAGGTGCGGAAGTGCGGGAACACGCAGAACACCCAATAGAAGCGGATGCCGCAGACGCAGATCATGGTGATGAGGGCGGGCGTGAGTGAAATACCAAAGCCGCGCAAGTAGCCTGACATGTTTTCGTAGAACATGCTAAAGGCGTACGCCGGGAAGATCGAGCACACGCGGATATAGCCGATCGAGACGATGTTGGGATCGCTGTTGAACAGCGACAAGATCTCGCGCCCCAGACCGACAATAACGATAATCGTGGTGAGTGCAACGATACCGCCTTCGACCAGGCAGACCTTGAGCGTTTTGGTGCAGCGGTCGATCTGGCGGGCACCGTGGTTTTGTCCCACAAAGGTGGTGCAAGCCTGGCTAAAGCTGTTGAGCAGGTTGTAGCATACGTACTCCAAGCTCATAGCGGCGCTCGATGCCGCCATGACCTCGGTGCCCAGGCTGTTGATAGCAGACTGGATGATGATGTTGGCGACGGCAAAGACGGCGCTCTGGATGCCGGCGGGCAGGCCGATCTTGACGATGCGCTTGAGGGCGACGGGGTCTAAGCCTAAGTCGCGTGGGGTGACGCGGACGACGGAGTCGGTCTTGAGCAGGCGGATAAAGAGCGTAGCGGCGCTGACGGTGTAGGCGATGGCGGTGGCGATGGCGACGCCCGCGACGCCCCAGTGGAGTACGGGGACAAAGATGAGGTCCAGGCCAATGTTGAGGACGGTGGACACGGCAAGCGCCTGCAGCGGCATGCGGGTGATGCCGACGGAGCGGAAGATCGCGGCCTCAAAGTTGTAAAGCAAGATCGAGGGCATGCTGAGCAAAAAGACGCGTAGGTAGAGCGAAGCGAGCGGCATGGTTTCGGCGGGAACGTTGAGCGCGGCGAGCATGGGCTCGGCAAAGATCTCGCCCAGTGCGATGACGACAAAGCCCACAAGTGCCATAAGAATCGAGGTGTGGACGGCGCGTTTGACCATGTTCTGATCGTTGCGGCCGATAGCGTTGGCGATGACCACGTTGGAGCCAAGCGACATGCCAATAAACAGGTTGAGCATAAGACTGGTAAGCGGAACATTGGAGCCGACCGCCGCCATGGCGAGGGTTCCCTGGTCGCCCGAGAAGTTACCGATGATGACCGTGGCGATGAGGTTCGACAGTTGCTCCAAGATGCTCGTGGCGGCCACAGGGAAGGCGAACAGGGGAACATTGCGCCACAGCGATCCGGTGGTCATGTCAATGTGCTTAGATACGGTGTCAGCCATACGCTCTCAATCTCTAACATGCTCTTTTGTGCTTATTTGCGCAGACGATGATACTCCTAATCGCCTAGTCATTGGGGACGTTCTAAAACGATTACTCATTCAAGAACGTCCCCAATGACTAGGCGGGGAAGGCGTGCGACAATGGTGGGCGTTGTGTTGTTCGCGCTAAGGAGTTGCCATGTTGTTGTGTCCCGTTTGCCATGAGCCGCTGGTGGATGACGAACGCGGTGCTGCATGCGCGGGCGGACACCGGTTTGACCGTGCGCGCGAGGGCTATCTATATCTATTGCGCTCGTCCAAGAGCGGCGACTCCATGGGCGATCCCAAGTCACAGGCGCGCAGCCGTCGTGACTTTCTGAACCGTGGATACTACGCGCCGTTGCGCGATGCGATGGTCGAGCTGGTGCGCAAGCAGGTGTCTGGGCGTGCTGCGTCTACGAGCGGTCCCATGACGCTGCTCGATATTTGCTGCGGCGAGGGCTATTACACCAGCGCCATGGGCGCGGTGCCGGGCGTGGATGCTTACGGTTTCGACCTGGGCAAAGAGATGGTGCGCCTTGCCGCCAAGCGCGACGATGCGACCTATTTCGTAGCCAACATGAAGGACATCCCTGTGGCCGATGGCGCCTTCGATATGGTGACCGAGCTCTTCGCTCCCTTTAACGAGCGCGAGTTTGCCCGCGTGCTGGCGCCGGAGGGCTCGCTCTACACCGTGGTGCCGGGTGCCCGTCATCTGTTTGGGCTTAAGGAAGTGCTCTACGATACGCCGTACCTTAACGACGAGAAGCTGCCGAAGACTACCGAGCTCGAGTTGGTCGGAACGCAGCGGGTATCTGCGAATATTACGCTCCAGACCCAGGCCGACATCGAGGCGGTGTTCCAGATGACGCCGTACTACTACCGCACGCGCCCTGCCGACAAAGAGCGCTTGGCAAACCTGGATACCCTTCAAACCGACCTCGACTTCATCATCGCCGAGTACCGCCACAGCTAACAACCTGCCAAAAAGGGACAGGTTTGTTTTGGTAGGTTTTGTCTGGGCAAACGTAAAGGGCCGACCGCGGAGATGCGCGATCGGCCCTTTTTTGTTGCTTGGCTGCAGAGGTTATGAGAAGCGAGCGCTTACAGGCGGTCCTTGTTCTCGGCCTTAACGTCGTGTGCCTGCTGAACAAAGAACAGGTCGTACACCACGATGACAAAGGCGCCATAGTTTATGGCGTCGCCGCCAAACGCGGGAAGCGTGAGCACCGCCTGGGCAAGCGTGGCGACTGCAGCAACGATACCGAGCTTAAACGCGCCGTCAACCTGCGAAGGCTTGTTGGCACCCTTGATGCCCGCAACGCCTGCGGCGAGATCGATGAGGCCCTTGGCGATAATCACGGCCGCGGCGAGCATGGCGTTCGATCCGTAGGTGGACTCGAGCTTGCCGGTCGCGATGCCGGCGATTCCAATGACGAGACTGGCGATGCCCAGAACAAAATAAATCAGGGCAAGGATTTTGAGAGTCTTGCGAGTGAAGCTCATGGCTGGTCCTTTCGATACGAGTACGCCAACCTGGCGCACCCTTTGTGCTGCACATATGGTGAAGCACATTGTAGTTCAACGCGGCGATGCATGCGCCTGAAAGCGACTCTTGCCTGTGCGGCCCAACCTTTCAAAAAGGAAAGCTGGGCGTAAGCAAAATCGATGGCAGCGTATGCGCGGCGCTGCGATGATGGGGCCATGGCAAGAGCTGGACCGAAGGAGGGGCCATGATGTACGGGGCCAAGCAAGTGCGCGAGCCGCGTTCGTTAGGAAGGCGTATGGGCGATTCCGTGATCGCTGCCGTGTGCACGGGATTGATGGCGGTGCTTTGCATTGGGATGCTGTGGACCATGTCGCATGTGGGACAATAACGGACGGTTGGGTGCTGGCATAAACGGCGCTCACGTATTCGTTTTGCTTGTTAAGGAGTGTCCATGGGCGTCGTCGATCCCTTTTCTGTTGCTCGGGCCGCGGGGCTTGAGCTGACCGGGAAGTCCGAGGGCCTCACGCTCACTGACGGCACGATGGAGCTGCGTGCCGATTTTGGCCGCATGCTTCCGCGGCTCAAGCAGGGTCGTCTGCAGCAGGAGCTGCTGGTGAAGGCCGCGCGCGCGAAAGACGTTGAGCATCCGTGGGCAGTCGATGCCACGGCAGGTTTTGGCGAGGATTCGCTGCTGCTGGCGGCCGCGGGCTTTACCGTCGATCTGTATGAACAGGATTGCGTGATCGCGGCGCTCCTCAAGGATGCTTTGGATCGCGCGGCAGATGATCCGGCGCTTGCGGCCGCCGTGGCGCGCATGCACTTACATGCGGGCGAGGACAGCATTGCCGGCCTTCGCCATACGGCTGAGCTGGTCGAGCGCGTTGAGCTCGCGGCTCCCGACGTGGTGTATCTGGACCCCATGTTTCCCGAGCGTACCAAGAGTGCGGCGGTCAAAAAGAAGTTCCAACTCCTGCACCATTTGGAGCAGCCGTGCGCCGATGAGGAGACGCTGGTCGAAGCCGCGCTTGCGGTGCACCCGCGCAAGGTTGTTATCAAGCGGCCGGTGAAGGGGCCGCTGCTTGCCGGCATCAAGCCGAGCTATCAGCTTGCGGGCAAGGCTGTCCGCTACGATGTCTTGGTGCCGCCGCGCCCGTAGCCTGCGTGCGATGGCCGGCGATGTGTCGGTGCCATGCCGCTGCGTGAGCGCCGCTCCGTTGCGGAGCCTATTTCCAAGGATGCGACGTCAGATGCCACCCGCCGCAGTATTCGCATTTGTAGCAGGCCAAACCACGCCGCCCACGGTTTTCGCAGTCGGCCATAACGGCCTCGGCCTCGGCGCGTGTGTCGTAGCGGTTTTTGCGCTCGCACGATTTGTAGCGCCAAGCCTCATCGCGCTCGGCGTCCAGGGCGTCGCGGCGCTCGTCCTCGCGCGCAAACAGGTCGCTCATATCGCCGCCGGTGGCAGCGCCCAAAAACTCGCTTTTGGCCTTTGACCAGGCGGCTCGCTTTTTGCTCCCCATCTGCTTCGCGCTCCTCTCCAAACGCTGGTATCATTGCTCAATCAAAGTGATACCAATAAACGTGAGGTCGCCGCGTGATGATCAGAAAAACCCTCGAGACCGACATTCCTGCCGTCATGGCCATCTATGATGCCGCCCGCGCCTTTATGCGTGCGCATGGCAACGCCACGCAGTGGCCCGAGGGCACGCCTTCGGCCGAGCAGCTGGCTGCCGATATCGCCGCCGGTGGCAGCTATGTGTGCGAAGTCGACGGTCGCGTGGTGGCGACGTTTGCCTTTTTGTCGGGCCCGGACGAGTGCTATGACGTCATCGAGGACGGTCAGTGGCGTAGCGACACTCCGTACGCCGTACTGCACCGTGTGGCGTCCGACGGCACCGTGCACGGTATCGCGGCCGCGATGTTTACCTTTGCCAAGGAGCGTGCCGACCACCTGCGTATCGATACGCATGCGGACAACCTGCCCATGCAGGGTGCGAGCATGAAGGCGGGGTTCGAGCGCGCCGGCGTCGTGTATGTGTCGGACGGCACGCCGCGTGTTGCGTTCGACTGGCTGCGCGAGGCATAAGAGCGGGGGCACGCAACAACAATCCATGTACATGAAAATGGCCCCGGGCGGGGCCATTATTGATCGCTGCACTGTTAAGGGGAGGTGCCGGCTTTCGCAAGGCGCGAACCTACGAAAATCGCCGCGCGGCAACGCAGGGCGATGAGCTCGGTCGGGGGATAGGGCCCGCTTCGCCCGCCGGCCCGTAAATTGTATCATCCAGTGTGGAACGAGGATGCCCGTTGCCGCGTGCGATGGGCTTGTAATAAGAGGAGAGCCATGTCGAAGCAAGCGGTCGTTGGAATCTTGGCACATGTCGATGCCGGCAAGACCACGCTGGCCGAGGCTATGCTGTTCAACGCGGGCCGCATTCGCAAACGCGGCCGTGTGGACGATGGCGATTCGCACCTGGACACGAACGCGATCGAGCGCGAGCGCGGCATTACGATCTTCTCGTCGCAGGCCGTGCTCGACCACGGCGATGCCCACGTCATGCTCGTGGATGCACCCGGCCACGTCGATTTTTCGGCTGAGGCGGAGCGCACGCTGCGCGCGCTCGACTATGCGATTTTGGTTGTGGGTGCCAACGATGGCGTGCAGGGGCACACCGAAACCCTGTGGCGCCTGCTTGCACGCTATGACATCCCGACGTTCATCTTTATCAACAAAATCGATTTGGAGAATCCCGGTCGCGATGTTTTGCTGGCACAGCTGGGGCAGCGTCTTTCCGAGGGCTGCCTGGATGTCAACGAACTGCTGGCGGGCGGCGCCGTTCAGGAGGACGCTGCTGCGTTGGACGAAGCGGCGCTCGAGGAGTTTCTTGAAGCGGGTGAGCTTTCTGTCGCAACGCTGTCGCGCATGGTTGCCGAGCGCAAGCTCTTTCCCTGCTTTGCCGGCTCGGCGCTCAAGGACCAAGGCGTTGACGAGCTGCTGGATGGTATATGCGCGCTGATTCGTGAGCAGGCGTGGCTCCCGGAGTTTGCCGCGCGCGTCTATCGTGTCAGCCGCGGGGATCGTGGCGAGCGCTTGGCTTGGGTTAAAGTGACCGGCGGCACGCTGCGCGCAAAACAGATGATCAGCGGGCATTCCAGTGCCGAGGCGTGGGAACAGAAGGTCGATCAGGTACGCATCTATAACGGCGAGAAGTATGAGCTTGCCCAAGAAGTTGCTGCTGGCGGTATTTGCGCCGTGACGGGTCTTGCGCACGTTCGCCCAGGGGACGCCCTGGGCACGGAGCCCGCGGGCGATGCGCCCGTCATCGCTCCGGTCCTCACCTATACGGTGCTGCCGGGCGAACACGACGTTCATGCGGTGTTTAAAGCGCTGAGTGAGTTGGCGGACGAAGATCCCATGCTCGGCGTAAGCTGGAATACGCATCTTGAGCAGATCCATTTGCAGTTGATGGGCGCCGTGCAACTCGAGGTCGTGCAGCGCGTGCTGGCCGATCGTTTTGGCCTTTCGGTCGAGTTTGAGTCTGGCGGCATTCTCTATAAGGAGACGATCTCGCAGCCGGTCGAGGGCGTGGGCCACTTTGAGCCGCTGCGCCACTATGCCGAGGTGCATCTGCGCCTGGAGCCGTTGCCAGCAGGTTCGGGCGTGCAGTTTGGCACCGTGACCTCGACCGACGAGCTCGATCTTAACTGGCAGCGTCTGGCACTCACCAACGCCATGGAGCGCGACCACCTGGGCGTGCTGACCGGCTCGCCCATCACCGATGTGCGCATTACGCTCACGGGCGGCCGCGCGCATGCCAAACACACCGAGGGCGGCGATTTTCGCCAGGCCACGTATCGCGCGATTCGCCAGGGTTTGATGCGGGCGCGTGAGGCGGGCGCGGTGGTGCTGCTGGAGCCGTGGTACCACTTTGAGCTCGAGGTGCCGGGGGAGTGCGTGGGCCGGGCGCTCTCAGACGCCACGCGCATGAGTGCCGAGTACGAGCCGCCGACGATGGCGGGCGACCGGGCGAATCTTGTGGGTCGCGTGCCGGCATCCGAGGTGCAGGATTATGCGCTGGAGGTGGCTGCCTACACGAGCGGTCGCGGGCATCTGTACCTGGAGTTCGCCGGTTATGCGGCCTGTCATGATGCCGAGCGCGTCATCGAGGCGGCCGCCTATGAGCCCGAGGCCGATCTGCCCAACACACCCGACTCGGTCTTTTGCTCTCACGGCGCCGGCTACACGGTCAAATGGTACGACGTGCCCGCCGCGGCGCACGTAAAGATCGATCCCGCCACCTTCCGCCCCTGGCGAGCAGCAGACGCCGAGTTTTTCGGCCACATGTGACAAAGGGACAGTTCTTTTGTCACATGCTATTGGTATAACTCGGTACAAGTTGGTATAACTATTACCAGGGTTTGCCAATCCGAGGAGGCCGACATGAATCCAAATCCCTTTAAGCCAACGGCAGGCAAGCGGCCTCCGATGCTCATCGGTCGCGAGTCGGTCGTCGAAGATTTCGAGGAAGGGCTCGATAACGGCGCCGGAGCGCCGGGCAGGCTCATGCTCATTACGGGAAACCGCGGCTGCGGCAAGACGGTTCTCCTGCGGGAGCTGCAACGTCTAGCCAATGAGCGCGGATGGGCGGTTGTCTCCGATTCTGCTTCGCTTGGCTTGTGCGATCGCCTGGCCGACGCGCTTCGCTCGAATAAACCCGTTGTGACGTCAATGGAGTTTGGGCTGTCGTTTGGTCGGATGTCGGTCGAGGCGGCTCGGGCAAAGGGCGAGACGCTACGGGGGCTGGTCAACGAGCGCCTCAAGAAGCTCGGTCCAGGCAAGGGCATCCTGTTTGCGATTGACGAGGCGCAATCTGCGTCAATCGAGGAACTGGCGGCTCTTGCCGTTCTCTATCAGCAGGTGCTCGGAGATCAGGATGCTACGGGCCTGTCCGATAGCGACCAGCGCGGTCTTGCGCTGGTATTTGCCGGCTTGCCCAGTATGGTTGACGACCTGCTCGAAGAGCCGAGCGTGACGTTTTTGCGCCGTGCGCAGCAGCGTGCGCTGGGGGCGATTTCTTTGCCCAAGGTGCGCGATTCATATGTCCAGACGGTCAAGGACGCCGGTCTTTACGTTGATGCGGAGACGGCGGACCTTGCGGCGCGCAAGAGTATGGGGTATCCCTACATGGTCCAGCTGGTGGGATATTACATGTGGCGCTCTGCTGTCCGGCGTGGCTCGCAGGTCATCGAAAAGCACGATGTCGAGGATGGCCATGCGGATGCCGTCTCCGAGTTCTACGAAGCGGTCGACGCGCCCCTGTATTATGGATTGCGCAGTCCGCAACGCCTCTTTATCGAGGCCATGGCTACTGACGAGGGTAAGCCGACGCGCATGGCGGATATCATTGAGCGCTGCGATCGCACTCAGAGCTGGGCGAGTAAATATCGCGCAAGCCTGATTCGCGAGCGCGTCATCGAGGCTGCCGGATACGGCCTGGTCCGGTTTACCGTGCCCATGCTGGGCGAGTACATCCGCGACCGCATTTTATGGCATGAGTAGGGTGATAAAGGTGACGGAACAGAAGATGAGCCCGCAAGCTATCGAGGTGCGCGGTGCGCGCGTACACAACCTTAAGGACATCAATATCGATATTCCGCTGGGAAAGCTCGTGGGTATTGCCGGCGTGTCGGGGTCGGGCAAGAGCTCGCTGGCGTTGGGAGTTCTTTATGCCGAGGGCTCGCGCCGTTACCTGGAGGCGCTCAGCACCTATACCCGTCGACGGCTCACCCAGGCCGAGCACGCTCAGGTGGATGAAGTGCTGCACGTGCCGGCGGCGCTCGCGTTGCATCAGCGCCCTAGTGTGCCAGGCGTACGCTCGACCTTTGGCACCATGACCGAGCTCAACAACAGTCTGCGTTTGCTCTTTAGCCGCTGTGCCCATCACGTGTGCCCACATTGCGGGGCGCGTGTGGAGCCGAGCCTTAACGTGGCCGCAGGCCTGTCGCTCACGTGTTCGACATGCGGCCGCGAGTTCTACGCGCCGAGTGCCGAGGATTTGGCTTTCAATAGCGGCGGTGCATGCCCCACCTGTGGCGGTACCGGTGTCATGCGCGAGGTGGACGAAGCGAGCCTGGTGCCCGACGAGTCCAAGACCATCAACGAAGGCGCGGTGCTTCCCTGGGGCACGCTCATGTGGGACTTGATGAAGCAGGTAGCCGGCGAGATGGGTGTGCGTACCGATGTGCCGTTTAACCAGCTCACACCTCAAGAGCGCGACATCGTGTTCCATGGTCCGGCGGTTAAGAAGCATATTCTCTACGTTCCCAAAAACGGCGAGGGCGCCACGCCGCTCGACTTTACCTATTACAACGCCGTCTATACGGTCGAGAATGCGCTCGCCAAGGTTAAGGACGATAAGGGACTAAAGCGCGTGGCTCGCTTTTTGCGCGAGGGCCCGTGCCGTGACTGCGGCGGCACGCGTCTCTCCGAGGTTGCGCGCCAGCCCCAGGTGCGCGGTATCAATCTGGCGCAGGCCGCGGCCATGACGTTGGGTGAGGCGATTGAGTGGGTGCGCGGGGTGCCCGCATCCTTGCCGGCCGAGATGCAGCCCATGGCAGTGGATATCTGCGATTCGTTTTTGAGCACGGCTCGTCGCCTGGTCGACCTGGGGCTCGATTACCTCTCGCTCGACCGCGCCGGTGCTACGCTCTCCACGGGTGAGCGCCAGCGTGTGCAGCTCGCCCGCGTGGTGCGCAACCGATCGACGGGCGTGCTTTATGTGCTGGACGAGCCTTCGATTGGCTTGCATCCTGCCAATGTCGACGGCTTGGTGGGCGTAATGCGCGATCTGGTGGATGACGGCAACACCGTGGTTGTTGTCGACCACGATACGCGCGTACTAGCGGAAGCCGACTATCTGGTTGAGATGGGCCCCGTTGCCGGAGCAGGCGGCGGTAATGTGATTGCCACTGGCACGGTGGACGAGGTCGAACAATCGCAGGGCAGCCGCATCGCCCCGTTTTTGCGCGCAGAGTCCAAGCGCTTGCGCCCGCAGGTGTCCGACGAGGAAATGTTCGACCGGGGCCATATCCGCATGGCGACCGATGCCATCCATACCGTCAAGCCGCTCGAAGTTGATATCCCGCGCGGTCGCTTGGTCGCGGTGACGGGCGTTTCGGGTTCGGGTAAGACGACGTTGGTACTCGAGACGCTCATTCCGGCACTCAAGGCGCAGGCAGCCGGCGAGCGCCTGCCGGGGCACGTGCGTTGGGTCGATGCCGAGGGCATTGCCCGTGCAAATCTGATTGACGCTACGCCTATCGGCGCCAACGTGCGCTCGACGGTGGCAACTTATGCTGACATCCATGATGAGCTACGTCGCGCCTTCGCCCGTACGCCCGAGGCCAAGGCAGCCGGCTACAAGGCGGGCGCATTTAGCTACAACACTGGCGCCTTGCGCTGCCCTACGTGCGATGGCACGGGCTCGATATCGCTCGACGTGCAGTTCTTGCCCGACGTCGAGATCGTCTGTCCGACATGTCGCGGCTCACGTTATGCAGACGCGGCTTCGCATATTCATCGCGAGGGCAAGGACGGGAGTCTGCTTACGTTGCCGCAGCTCATGGATATGAGTGTGGACGAGGCCCTCGACGCCACGGTGGGTCTCAAGAAAGTTCAGGCGCGCTTACAGACCTTACACGACTTGGGCTTGGGCTATCTCACGCTCGGTGAGCCCACGCCGGCGCTCTCGGGCGGCGAGGCGCAGCGTCTTAAGCTTGCGAGCGAGATGGGCCGCGTGCAGGATGATGCCGTATTCGTATTCGATGAGCCCACGATCGGCCTGCATCCGCTCGATGTTCAGGTACTGCTGAGCGTGTTTGACGGACTCGTTGCCAAGGGCGCCACGGTCATCGTGATCGAACACGACCTCGACCTTATCCGTAACGCCGATTACGTGATCGACATGGGCCCGGGCGGCGGTGACGCAGGCGGACAAATCGTCTGCACCGGCACGCCGGATGACACTGCGGCCTGCTCCGCAAGCGTCACTGGCCGCTACCTCTAGCAGAATGTGACAAAGGGACAGTCCCTTTGTCACATCCGATGCCTATTTCACGCATTGAGCGGCGAGATAGTCGCGGAAGAACGGTAATTCAAAAGCGACGATTCCGCGCCCGCGTTCTCCAATGATGCCGGCGTCTATCATGCGGCGTCGGTAGCGGGAGACCTGTTGCGGCGAACGCTTAAGGCGCTCGACAAGGTCAGCGGTGGTGGACTCTTCCTCGTCATCGAGCATGGCGATGAGAAATCGCTTGTCCTCTGCAGTGAGTTCCCGGTAAGTCGCTGCGAGGATTCGGTCGTCCATCTCGTCGCGCGCGATTTTGATCCCCAGGTCAAAGTCGCGTGACGAGATTTCCTTCGAATTGCTTGTGAGATCCCAGGCACGGTAGCCTACGAGTTGCAATAGGAAAGGAAAGCCCGAAATCGAGCGAACGGCCTTATCGATTCCCTCGGCATCCGCCAAACGGTCGTTTTCCTGGATCGTTCGGATCAAGGCCTCGCGTACATCGTAGTCGGCGATACGCCCCAGATGATATTGCTGGGCGCGACGAAGGAACGAGACCGTCTTGTGGTTCAGCAACGTCGAGACGTTGTTAGGAAGTCCCGCCATGAGTAGGGCGACGCGTTTCCCATCGGTCACAAAGTGCTGATACGTGGCTGCGAGCTGGATCATCTCGTCGAGCGTCGGGTCGACCTCATCAACCGTGACGAGCATGCCGGTGCCCGTTTCGTTGAGCTGGTCGATGATATCGCTCATGCGATAACGCCAGGTTGAGGCATCGTGAACGCGATTGACCTCGATACTGCCGAGCGGCGCGATTCCGAGACCGGTGACTTCGAAGTTGTTAGACGGGTCGATGAGATGGCCTGCAGCACGTTTCGCCCCGAGCTCGATTTCCTCAAGCATTCCCGAGAGCGCGGTCGTCTTTACCGCTATCCAGCCGTGGGATTCCGCCCTTGTCGCGAGCGACGACATGAGAGCGGTTTTACCGGTTCCACGCGCGCCTGAGAAGATCGAGGTCAATTCCGGGCGTCTACGCTGGCTCAAGAAGGCACGGTCCAAATCCCGAATAATCTGTTGTCTGCCGGCGAGATGAGCAGGAACCTCACCAAAACTGGGAGTAAACGGGTTCTCGAGATATTCCACAAGGCTCTCCTTTCGCATCGCCGTTTAACTTTATTTTATTCTAGTAAATCCTGATTAAAAGCGATGGCTCGTTATTTGGTGCATCAATGTGACAAAGGGGCGGTCCCTTTGTCACATTCCCGGAAAGCCTGTTTGGCGCAGAGCTTCGTAGAGGACGATGGCGGCGCTGTTGGAGAGGTTGAGCGCGCTGATGCGGTAGTCGTCCGGGTCGACGAAGTTGCCGCAGATATCCTGTCGAAGGATGGCTTCGTGGCTGTCCTCGGTATGCCCGAGCGACTCCTCGTGGGCCTCCCAGGCGTCGGCGTTTTCGAGCGAGTCGCAATCGCGCAACATGGGGATGCGCTCGCAGCGCTCGGGCGCCGCGGCAAGCAGTGGCTCGGGAATCCCCGAGCTCTCGCTGCCAAAGACCAAAAAGTCACCGTCGCGGTAGGTACTTTGCGCATAGGTGCGGCGCGCCTTTTTGGTCAGCAGATGCAGGCGTTCGTCGGCGGGGGAGAGGCCGTTGCGCGCAAGGAAATCCTCCCAGCCGGCATAGGTCGTCACGTCCAAATTTTGCCAGTAGCCCAGGCCGGCGCGACGCACCGTCTTGTCGTCGAGTGAAAAGCCCAGTGGCTCCACCAGATGCAGGCGGGCACCGGTAACCACGCAGGTGCGGCCGATATTGCCCGTATTGGCCGGAATCTCGGGCGCATACAGCACAATGTTGAACATGAATCTCCTTGGCTCAGAACGAAAAACCACCACGAAGGGCACCTTCGTGGTGGTTTGGCGGTTACGTAGGCGGAAAAATGCCCGCTTGGATAAACCTAGGCGCGGTGCCAGTCGGTCAGGCAGGCATCGAGGGAGGCGATGAGCGCGTCTTTGTCCATGTGACGGCCGATGATGCACAGGCTCGTCATGCGGTCGCCCGTCTCGTCGTCCCAAATCTGCATGATTTCGGGGTTCTCGTCGATAATCTTCTGCTTCTCGCCCTCGGGCGCAGAATCGACAAACAGACCGTTTTCCATCAGACGCATCTGGTGGCCGGCCTGCTCAAACATGTAGCACATGTCCGGATCGCCGGTCTGCCACAGCGGACCCTTGACGCGAATGACTTCGTCGGGCCACTCCTGCTCAACAAAATCGGTGAACTTCTGCAGGTCAAACGGCTTGCGGCGCGAGTACACAAAGGTCTCGATGTCGTACTCGAGCACCTCGGGGTCGTCGTGCTCCTCGGGATGCTCCATGGCCTCGATCCAGGCGGCGGAGTTGTAGGCGCGCATAAAGTCGAAGCGGTCGGTGTCGAGCAGCTCCTCCATGGGGACCTCGCCGTTTTGAGCCTCGACAATCACGGCGTCCTTCTGCAGGCTGCGCACGATGGCTTTGAGCTCTGCGATCTGCTCGGGGGTGACGGTGTCAGTCTTATTAAGAATCAGCGTGGAGCAAAACTCGATCTGCTGGATGAGCAGGCTCTCGATGTCATCCTCGTCAATGTCCTCGGCCAGCAGGTCGCGACCGCCGTTGAACTCGTCGTACATGCGGGCGCAGTCGACCACGGCCACGATGTTGTCGAGCGCGAGCTTGGGCTCGCCGCCCACCTTGGCCTCGTCGCAGAAGCTCGAGATGGTGTAGGCGATGGGGATAGGCTCGCAAATACCCGAGGCCTCGATGATGATGTAGTCGAACTTGCCCGAATCGGCGATGCCCTGCAGCTGGTTGGCCAGGTCGTCCGAAAGCGTGCAGCAGATGCAGCCGTTGGTGAGCGGGATGAGGTCGTCGGTCTCGGAAAGGCCGCCGTCGGCGATAAGGCTAGCGTCGACGTTGATCTCGCCGATATCGTTGACGATCACGGCGGCGCGGATGCCGCCGTCGTTGGCGAGGATGTGGTTGAGCAGCGTGGTCTTGCCGGCACCGAGGTAGCCGGTAAGCATGATGATCTTCACGGGTTTGTTGGGCATGTGCCCTCCTTTGTTAGACATGGCTTACAGTTGAATCTTATGCCAAACGCCTGCTCTTATACCCACGCGCCGACAAATAACACAGGCTACTCCCAGGCTCCCCATACATCAGGGCAATAACCGACGGTGGCCTTTTTGCCGTTGCGCACGATGGGCTCGGCCAGAACCTGCTGGTTCTCGAGTAGCTTGTCGAAGCGCTGGCTGGGGGTGAGGTGCTGGATGAGTGCGAGCGTCTCCTCGTCCTTAGCCTTGGGGTTGAGCAGCTTGTCGATGCCGCCGACCGCCTGCATCACGCTCGTGAGCTCGCCCTTGCTCATCTCCTTTTCCTTAAGGTCGATAAACTGCACCTTAATGTGGCGCTCCTTAAAATAGCGCTGGGCCTTCTTGGTATCGAAGGACTTTTTGGTGCCGAAGATTTGCACGTTCATATTTATGTTCCGCCGTTCTACCGAATAAAGTTGGTTCGCTCGCGATCGGCCTCGGGGGCTTCGATGCCGGCGGCCTTTCCCGCCTCGATGCAACGCAGCAGCCAGGCCATGTTTTTACCGATGTTTCGCATGGTGGCAAGGCCCTCGGCGTCCTGGGCGGCCTCGCCCGGCATGGCACCGAAGACGTTGTTCCAGTAGGTGGATGCTACCACGGGCATCTGGTTGATGGTGAAGTACTTGTTGAGCACGTCGAAGGTGGTCGACGTGCCGCCGCGACGGGCAACGGCGACAGCGGCGCCCGGCTTGTGCGTAAAGGCCTTGCTGCCTGCATAGAATGCGCGGTCGAGTGCCGAGAGGATGCGTCCGCTGGGATGTGCGTAGTAGACGGGCGAGCCAAAGACAAAGCCGTCTGCCTGCTCGGCAGCGGCAATCAGCTCGTTGACCACATCGTCGCCAAAGGTGCAACGGCAATCGAGCTTGCCGCACTGGCCGCAACCAATGCAATCGCGAATGGGCTTGGCGCCCAGCTGAAACATCTCGGCCTCGATGCCTTCGGCGTTAAGCTGCTCGGCGACCTCGGCGAGTGCGCGGGCCGTGTTGCCGTTTGCCTTGGGGCTGCCATTGACCAAAAGAACCTTCATCACAAACTCCCTCTGCTGTCGGTGACTTCTGCAGAGGATTATCGCACGAGCGGGCAGATGGCGTGGGGCACGATGCCGGCCCCGAGGGCCCACGGCAGGCACGCTTACCAGGTACGAGCGGGATACGGTCCAGAGGATGTTGGAGTGCGGGGCCTCGTGCGAGCAGATTGTAAGGGGTCTGGGCGGGTCGCCCTCGATGGCGAGCTTTGAGGCCTTGGAAGGCGGGCTGCTGCGGCGGCTATGGTTTATACTAAGGCGGTTGCTATCGAGTAATTCATACTTGGTTTGATTCGATTGTGAATGCGTAACTAGGATGGAAAGCAAAGGAAACTCTATGGAAACAGAGGATGCTGTTTGCTTGATGACTTCGATTGCCTTGATTGTCCTTTCAATCCAATACCGAAGAGGAAGATGGCTCTGCTCAATTGCTGGATATGATGTCACAAAAAGGGAGAGCGAGATTGATATACGCCCTTACGCAAAGCTGATTTCTTCTGTGACGTTATGGATGGGGCTGCTGTTTTTCTTGTGGGCGGTAGAGGGCTGGGTACGCGATTGGAATACCAGCGTTTTTGAAGTTTTGGTTCTACTTCTGTTCAGCTTGGCCTCTTTGTCGTTCGTGCGGCTCGTTAGGTTTGTGTTTATGAGGCGATAGCCAGCGGAAGTGGCTGGACGACAAAATGGACCAATGCAGCCAATTGTCAATAGAATTTGATAGGCTTGGCTTAACAGATTTACTCGAGGGCATATCCGTGGCGGGGGATAGGTTCTATCTTGTTGAGCACTTATTTGCATCAGGCAAAGTAAACCAAGAGTATCGAAACGGTGCCCCCGGGCCCCGGGAGGGACTGAGGGGACGTTCGGCTAACTGCGGGTACGACCTATTTGCCCAATGTGTTCGGTTGAGATCGGAAATTAACCATCATGCGCCCCATAACGCTAGTCCAGCTTGGTGCCCGGTACCTGCGGCGCCTCTTTAATCAGCGCATTAAGTTCGTTCAAAATGGAAACGGGCTGTCGGTCGACGGCGTCCAGATGAAGCGTCGCCACACGAAGGGGCGGCTGATATTCAAATGAGCCAAGGAGCACGGGCGATCCCAAGAACCGTTCGATTTCGTCTGCAACCGCGTCGGTCTCTTCGGGATCAAAGTCGTCGAAGAGCGCCACGAACATCGGTCCGGTCGAGCGGAACAGACGACCCTTGCCGCGCGAGCAATCCATGAGGCAGGCGGCGCTTTCTGCCAAAACGCGGTCGCCTGCATCAAAGCCAAAGCGGGCATTGACCTGTGCGATTTCGTCGATTTTAATGGCGATCAAGCCCGCGTTTCGTGCCACGCGACGCATCTCGCCAATGGCGTTGACCAGGGCGTGGATATCGCCCAGACCGGTCACGGAATCGGTCGTATCTGCCAAGCTTCGGTTGGTGACAATGCCCACATACATGTTGGGCTCGGTATCGGTGCCGTCCAGGCGGTAACCCGTGCAGTCGCAAAGCGCGTATTTTCCGGCGGTATTCATGACGCGATACTGCATGCAGTGGAAGTGCCACGTGCCGTTTACCACCATATCGAGCTCGGCACGTACGTTGTCGCGGTCCTCGGGGTGAACACGGGCAAGCCATATATCGAGCGAGTTGTAGGGATGCTGGGAGGGTAGGTCAAAATCGCGCACGGCATTAACCGACCATTGCGATTCGCCGGTGTCGAGGTTAATGATGAACGGATAGCGTGTCTCGGAGCTCATGGAGATCGCTTGAAACACTCGGTCGTTGCAGGGGGGGGGTTGTTCGGTGATCGGGCGTTGCAGCGCATCGCCTTCTTCCGGTTGTTGCACACGGTACATGAGCTTGTAGCGATACATTTTGCGGTCGGCGTCCTTTGTCATCTGGCGACGCGTATCGCCTGCAAGCGGGTCGACGCGCGAGCAGCCAAAGCTAAAGCTGGCGATCATGGGCGCCTTGCCGTCCGATGTTGCCTCGATAAGATTGGCACGCGTCCACTCTAGGCGCTGCTCGAGCTCGGCTTCGTTTGTCGTGGGGGATATAAGTACAAATTCGTCTCCACCGATACGGAACAGCAACTCATCGTGCTCCATTGTCTCGGTGAGTGCGCGGCAGATGCTCAGAATGTAGCGATTGCCCTCGGCGTGGCCAAACTTATCGTTGCAATGCTTGAGGCGATCGATGTCAATATAGGCACAGGTGAAGGGGGTGCCTTTGCGCCAGAGCTGATCGACATGGCGGTCGAGTCCGCCACGGTTGCCAAGATTGGTGAGCGAGTCGATATAGGCGCCGTGCTCAAGCAACTCACGTTCTTGTTGCAGGATGGCGAGCGTTTTCTGCAGTTGCTCACCGATGGCACGCAGCTCCGGGGGCAGCGCGGCAACATCGAGCTCGGTGGTTGAGGCCCCGTTCGCAAGTCGCTGAAGATGAGCGATGATTGATTGCTCGCCCAGGCGATACGACTCGTTCATGATGGATTGCCTCCTTGGATGGAACAATGGTTTGTATCTTACTCCCAATTCGGTTTAGATTGGAGTATTAGTTAGCTCATGGGAACAAACGCTCCCCTCGACGGTGGCGTTTTGCGTGCGAGCGTATTAGTTGTCGTTGCCACCATCGAGCAATGCCTCAAAATCCTCCGCCTGCATGGGGCGGTAGTAGAGGAATCCCTGAGCGTAGCGGGCGCCCATGTGGCGCAGCATGTTTGCCTGCTTGTCCGTCTCGACGCCTTCGATCACAACGGGCAGATGGAGTGACTGCGCCATCTCGAGCATTGATGAGATGATTTGCACGCTGCGGCCCTCATCGCCGTTATCGGGCACAAACGTGCGATCGAGCTTGATGACGTCGACGTTGACGTTCTTGAGCATCGCGAGCGTGGACTGGCCGGTGCCAAAATCGTCCATATAGGTCGAGAAGCCGCGGGTGTGCAGGTCGGCCGTTAGTTTATCCACGGCCTCGGACTCTCCCGTATAAGCTGTCTCGGTGATCTCGATGCGCATGAGCTCGGGCGGCAGGTTGTATTGGGCGGCGAGCGCTCCCATATGCTCGGCAACGTTGCAGGCGAGGATATCCACGCGCGACACATTAAGCGAGATCGGAACCACGCGAAGCCCCCGATTGATGCGCTCGCGCAGCCACAAGGCAACGCCCTGCCAAACGTATTTGTCGAGCGTCACCACAAAACCGCTTTCTTCGAGAGCGGGGATAAAGGTGGCGGGCGAAATGAGGGAGCCATCCTTGTCGATCCAGCGCGTGAGCGCTTCGGCGCCAATGATCTCGCCGGTTTCCATGTCGACCTGGGGCTGCAGGTAGTAGGTAATACGGCCGTTGGAGAGCGCGTACTGGAATTCGGTCAGCGTGCGGTGGAACGCGATTTCGCGCTCGTACTCCTCGGGGCGGAAAATGGCAATGCGCTCCTTAAAGTCGTTTTTTGCGCGCCGATTGGTAAACATGGCCTTGGCCTGCGCATCGATGGTGATTTTCTCGTTGGAGTCGATGGGGTAGACGCCCATGGACGGCCAGAATCCCACGCCGTCATCATACTTGGCCACGGCCTGGCGAACGCGGCTATAGATCTGATGGACGGTGTCGTGTTCAAAGGGGATGAGTATGCAAAAGTCGTCTTGGCCCCAGTACCCTGCGACGCCCATGTTGGCATTCTCGATGTCCTTGAGGACCGTGCCCACATCGGCGAGCATGCGGTCGCCCTCGGCCTGTCCGTGCCATTCGTTGAACAGTCGCATGTGTCCCATATCGACGGTGGCGATACACCAGGCGCCGTTGCGCCTTGTCTCGAGAAATTCGTTGGCGCGGCGCATAAACACGCTGGGTCGATAGAGACCCGTGAGCGGATCGATGCGTTCGGCGATGGCGCTTTTGCGCTCCACCTCGGGTATGGGGAGGCTGTCGTTGGGAACAAGCCCGCCGGCCGTGCGAATGCGACGGTCGAGTTCGCCTAAAACGGCGGCCGTTTGATTGGTCAGGTGCTCGTAAAAGGCCGGAACGACAAGACAGACGGGGGTAATGGTGTCGTCCGCGATTCGAACGGGAGCGAAAACGGCCTCTTTGAGATGTTGGATCAGTTGCTCGAATGCTTCGTGATCCAAATTGTTGCTAAGCACGACGAACTGGGCGTTGCGTGAACGGAAGACGCGACTCCTGCCGCGAGTAATCGACAGCATGCGGCCTGCGTATTCGGCGAGCATGTTGTCGACGGCCTCGGCCCCGTAGAGCTCGTTGAGCTTTGCCGTGCCGCGAACGCGCACTGCTATAAGCCCCGTCTCGCAACGGTCGCGACGGCAGGCATCGATAGCGTTGATCAGCGTGCGCTGCGTTCCGAGACCCGTGGCGGCGTCGACGGTCTCGGCAAGCGAGTGGTTGACGAGCTCGCCGACATAGAGCGAGGGGACATTTCCGTCGCCGTCGATACGAAACCCGCGAGCACGGCCGAGGATGTAATCGCCGGCGGCATTGCGCACGCGGTACTGCATGACGTGACGATGTTTGGAGCCGTCATAGATTTGGTCGATGTCGTTGGTATAGGCCTCAAGGTCATCGGGATGGACACGCGTTTTCCAATAATCGTGACAGTTGTCTATATGCTCCGAAGGAAGACCAAGATCGCGCAAGGCGCCTTGTGACCAAAGGGTTCGATGTTTGTCCAAGTTCTCGATAAAGAAATAGCGGCCTTCGTTGAGCATCGAAAGGGCGTCGAAAATTCGATCGCTTATTTCGAAGTCGTCGGTGTGGGCTTGTGCGATATTGCGTCGATCAAGGTGCACGGCATGACGTAGCTTGTAGTCGTACATGCGATGGTCGGCATCGTTCGTCAAGCGATTGGGGGCTTCGCCCAGGGCGGGGTCGGCGTGTGCCACTCCGTAGCTAAACGAGTGAGGCATCTCGGCATCGTTGTTTTTGAGCAGGACCGTTCGGCAGCGTTCCAGACGTTCGGCGAGGTCGTCCTCGGTTGCAATCGTAGACAGGATGGCAAACTCGTCGCCTCCCAGACGAAACGCCGCTTCGTCCACCTCCATATACAGCTTGAGATAGAGGCTTACCTGCAAAATATAGCGGTTGCCCTCGTCATGGCCAAAGACGTCGTTGCAGTGCTTGAGATTGTCGATATCGATGTACGCCATGGTAACGGGGGTGTCCTGCTCCCAGAGCTCCTCGAGGGAACGGGCAAAGCCGCCGCGGTTGCCAAGCCCGGTAAGCTGGTCGGTAAAGGCGGTCCTGACCAGATCCTCCTGACGCTTGAGAAGGTCGCGGACGGTCTTTTCGAGCGTTTCAGTGTAATTGCTGGGGGTATCCATGCTGTAGGCGGCTTTCTGGGGTCGGGGCGGATTGCGTCGGGCGAGCTCGTTGTGCACACGCGTTGTTGCTCAACGCCTCGCGTGTTTCCAAGCCCCCGCCTTGCTGCGTCGTTGGGTTTATTTGTCGGCTGACGTTCGTTGCTGATAACTACTGAGTAGTATAAACAAGTGTATGGAATTATGCAGGGGTGCCCATGTTGCGGGCGGCCATTATTCGCCATTATTCGCCAAACGGTAACGCGACGATGTTCGATGAAAATGCGACTGAGGCGATATATGTTGACGGGTATACTTGTTTCGTTTTAAAACGCAGGAACGGAGATGGTCGCATGGCACAGCCAGATACGACGCCCACGGTGGGGCTTGCGCTCGAGGGAGGCGGCTACCGCGGTATGTATACGGCGGGCGTGCTCGACGTATGGATGGAGTGCGGCCTGACCTGTGACCATATGGTGGGCGTCTCGGCGGGCGCGGCGTTTGGCTACAACTTTAAATCGCGCCAGATCGGCCGTGCCATTCGCTACAACAAGGCCTATTGCGCCGACAAGCGCTATGCGAGCGTGACGAGCTGGCTGCGAACCGGCGACATGTTCAATGCCGAGTTTGCCTATCACGAGGTTCCCATCGAGCGCGATCCCATCGACCTGGAGGCTTATCGTGCCTGCCCCATGCGGTTTACCTGCGTGTGCACCGATCTTAAGACGGGGCGGGCCGTCTACCATGACCTGCCTTACGGTGATGAGCATGATATCGAGTGGATCCGGGCGTCGTCGGCGATTCCCGTGGCAACACGACCCGTTGCCATTGAGGGGCACAAGTACCTGGATGGCGGCGTTGCCGATTCCATTCCCAGCGCATGGCTGTTTGCGCAGGGCTATGACCGCAACGTGGTGGTGCTGACGCAGCCGGCGGGCTTTGTAAAGCAGCCCAATAGCGTGATGCCTATGCTGCGTCGCGTGTATCGTCACTATCCGGAGTTTGTTGCGGCGCTTGAGCACCGGCACGAGGTATATAACGCCACGCTCGACGACCTGGCGCGTCGCGAGGCCGCTGGCGAGATCTTTGTGGTGCGGCCGAGCGAATCGGTGAAGGTGCCGTCGCTGTGCCGCGAGCCCGAGGAACTCGAACGCATCTATCAGATCGGCCGTCGCGATGCGGAGGCGACGCTGCCCGCGCTGGAAGCGTATCTGGCGGGGTAAGGGCTGCTACGGAAAGCGCATTCCGGAATATGCGCTCAGACTGGGATGCGGTTTCCGCGAGGGGGCGGTCGCGGAAACCGCATCCCAAAATTTGCGCTTGGAATGGGATGCGTTTTCCGCTGGCCCTCTATATGGAAAGCGCATCCCAGAATGGACGTCCAAACTGGGATGCGCTTTCCGCTGTCGAAGGTATGAGGCTGCGGAGCAGCTGCTCGGCATAGGCCTATGCCTGCTGCCAGGTGTCGACAAGGTCCTTGGCTGCGGCATGGGGGTCGTCGGCGCTGCAGACGGCGCTTACCACAAAGAAGCCGTCGACGCCGGTGGCCTTAAGCTGCGGCAAGTCGGCCGTCTTAACGCCGCCGCCCACCACGATGGGCACGGGGCTTGCCGCGTGGAGTGCGGCAAGGTCCTCAAAGCTCTTGGTGATGATAGAGCCGTCGGCCGCGCGTCCGCAGTCGCGCTTGGTCTCGGTCTCGTGGAGCGGGCCGATGCCCAGGTAGTCGACCAGGCTCATGTCGGCGGTCTTGACGTACTCGAGCATCTCCTCGCAACGGGCCGAAAGGCCCACAATGGCATCGGGGCCCAGCAGCTTGCGGCAGACCTCGACGGGAATGTCGCTCTGGCCTACGTGCACGCCATCGACGGCAATGCCCTGCTCGCGCGCGGCAAGCACACAGTCCAGACGGTCATCGATTAACAGGGCGACCTGACCGGTCTTGCCGGCCTGTGCGATTGCCTGCGCGGCGTCGTCGGTCAGCGCAATGATCTCGCGGGCGCTTGCCACCTTGGAGCGCACCTGGATGCAGGTAAAGCCGGCGTCGAGTGCCTGGGCCACCACATCGCCCACGGGGCGTCCGAGGGTGTTTTCGGGGCCGAGTACCAGATAGGCCGAGATATCAAGGTTGTCGCGGATGCTCATCGTGCTTCCTCCTGCTTTTTGATCTGTGCTTCCATGCGCTCGAGTTTGCCGGTCATGGTGTCGGTAAATCCGGGTCGAATATCGGCTTTGAGCACGACTTCGGTGCGGATGCCCTTGCTCGCCAACACAAAGGTCGCGTCGCGCACGACCTGCATGACCTCGTCCCAGTCGCCCTCGATCTCGGTGAACATCGAGGTGGTGCGGTTGGGAAGGCCGCTCTCGCGAATGACACGCACGACCTCGGCGACCTCGGCGGACAGCTCATCGCCGGTACCGCATGGGGCGATGGCCACGGCGACGAGTGTGTTCATGCCGGCATCGGTTGCGGGCTCGGACATGGCTTATGCCTCCTCGAGCTCGAGTCGGTTATCGGCAATGTCCTGGGCGGTCGCGCGGTAGAGCTCGTCGATAAAGGCGACCTTAAAGCTTGCCGGGGCATCGGCGACGGCGGCGGCACGCGTGCCGGCAACGTTGTAGACGGCGGCACCGCAGACGGCTGCCGTAAACGGATCGGCGGCGCAGGCATACACGGCCAGCACGCCGCCCTGCGAGCAGCCGCAACCGGTGATCTTGGACATGAGCGGGCTGCCGCCGTGGGACTTGGCCACGGTTGTGCCGTCGGTAATCAGGTCGACTTCGCCCGAGACCACAACGGCGCCGCCGGTGTAGCGGGCGAGCGCCACGGCGGCATCGCGGGCAGCGTCTACCGTGTCGGTGGTATCGACACCGCGCACGCGGCTCAGATCGGCCGCCTCACCCTCAAGACCCCACAGGCCGGCGAGCGCGATGATCTCGGAGGCGTTGCCGCGCACGATGGCGGGCTTGTACTGCTTGAGTTCGTTTACCAACTGGGTGCGCAGGCTACCGATGCCCAGGCCAACCGGATCGAGCACCCAGGGCTTGCCGGCGTCGTGTGCCGCCTTGGCCGCGCGGGGAATCGTCTGCTCGTAGATGGGGAAGAGCGTACCCATATTGAGATAGATGGCGCCGCCGCCGGCAACGAGTGCCTCGCCCTCGTCGGGCAGATAGACCATGGCGGCCGATCCGCCCACGGCGAGCTGTGCGTTGGCGACAAAGTCAATCGTCACCGTGTTGGTGATGGAGCCTGCCATCGGATTGGTGGCGTGAATCTCCTCCACGGCCTTGATCACGTTTTGCTTAAGCTGTTCCGAATCGATCACTGCACATGCCTCCTTGGCATAGAAAAGGGGCGCTGTGCATAGACAGCGCCCCTAAAAAGGCGGCATGCTCCCTACGCCAGCATTAACTGACAGGTTCAAAGGATTGGGCCCCATGCCCTCTCAGCCTTGTGGTTTGCACCGCCGGCACTCCCGCATCGAATCTGTTGTTCCCTATACTAGCGCATCGGTACAATGGTTACGATGAAAACGACTGGGGGACCCTATGATCAAACTTGTGCTGACCGATATGGACGATACGCTGATTCCGGCCGGGCATGACGGCGCCAGCGACTATGCCATCGAGGGCATTCATGCCATGCAGGCGGCGGGTCTGCACTTTGGTCCGGTTTCGGGTCGTCAGCCGTCTGCGATGGGCTGGATGTTTAAAAATCGTTCCGAGTGCTATTCGACCGGCGCATTCTGTAACGGCCAGGTCATGTTTGTCGACGGCGAGGCGGTCGCCTCGCGTGCGACCGATAGCGACGCACTAATGCGTTTAGCCGCCTATCTGGAAGAAGAAACCGACGATACCTATCTGAAGGTCTACAGCTTAGGTGATGACTTTTGGGATAACGATGCCTATTGCGTGACACGTGATGCCGAGCGTGTGCGTCGCGCTATGGAATCGGGCGGCAATGCGTGGCTCAAGGGCGAAGAGGCCCCGTGCCGCCCTGTCGTCGATGATGCGCCGGTGTTCAAGGCGAATATCTGGAGCGCCCGTTCGCGTGAGGAGCTCGCGGAGCTACGCGAGCGCGTTGCCGCCGAGGTGCCGGAGCTCTCGCTTGTGTTTCCCAACAACCGTGTGCGCCTGTTCGACATCCTTCCGGCTGGTTGGGACAAGGGCTGCGCTGCGCTGGAGCTGGCGCGCGCTTTGGGCCTAACGCCCGACGAGGTGGCCGTATTTGGCGATTCCGATAACGACCTGCCCATGATCGATGCCGTTCCCAACTCCGTTGCGGTCGCCAATGCCAACGAGGCCGTCACGGCTGCCGCACGCTGGCATATCGGCGCTGCGGCAGACGATGCGGTTGCCGCAGCGCTGCATCAGATTGCCGCCTGCGCCGCGACGGGGGAGATGCCGTCGTTTATGCGTCAGATGAGCACGACGGGTTTCGACGTCACGAACGTCTAGGGAGAAGGCTATGAAGCTTCAACAGCTCAGGTATGTCGTCAAAGTTGCCGAATGTGGCAGCATCACCGAGGCCTCGCGCCGGCTCTTTGTGTCGCAGCCTTCGATTACCGCGTCGATCCGCGATCTCGAAAACGAGATGGGTGTGCACATCTTTGAGCGCACCAACAAGGGTGTCATTGTGTCCGAGGAGGGCGAGACCTTCTTGGGCTACGCGCGCCAGGTGCTCGACCAGGCGGATCTGCTCGAAGGCAAGTACAAGGGCGCGTCCGAGCAGGTGCCGCACTTTAGTGTGAGCTGCCAGCATTATTCCTTTGCCGTCAACGCGTTTGTCGACGTGATCCGCGAGTTCGATGCCGCGCGCTACGACTTTACCCTGCGCGAGGAGCAAACCCACGAGATTATCGAGGACGTCGCGCACATGAAAAGCGAGCTGGGCATCCTATATCTGTCCGAGCACAACCGCGAGGTCATCGAGCGCATGCTGGTGGCCAACGAGCTCGTGTTCGAAGGGCTCTTCTGCGCCACGCCGCATGTCTTCGTCTGCGCCGACCATCCGTTGGCGGACCGCTCCAGCGTGACGCTAGAGGATCTGGAAGACTACCCGTTCCTGTCCTATGAGCAGGGCAGCTATAACTCGTTTTATTATTCTGAGGAGCTGACCTCGACCTTTGAGCGTCGCAAGAATATCCGCGTGCGCGACCGTGCGACGCTGTTCAACCTAGCTATGGGCCTTAACGGCTACACGGTGTGTTCGGGCGTGATTAGCCACGAGCTCAATGGCCCCGGTATTATCTCGATTCCGCTCGATGTGGACGAATACATGGAGATCGGCATTATCACGCGCAAGAACACGACGCTCACGCGCTATGGGCAGGCCTATATCGACGCGATTCGTCAGCACATCTAGACTGCTGCGTTCTGCGCGGGTCAAATCTCTTTATGGCAGTCCAAACTGATATAGGAAGCATCTATATCAAACTGTTATAAACATATATTTTACGATGTCCATATGAGCGCTCATACTCTGTCCCAGTAAAGCAACCAATGCAAAGGGAGATATCTATGAGCACTTCGATTCAACCGAACGCGCCGTTTCGCGCTGATATCGTCGGCAGCTTTCTTCGTCCGCAGGCCGTAAAGGACGCTCGTGCTGCCTATGCGGCAGGCACGCTTGATGCCGAGGGGCTTAAGGCCGTCGAGGACGATGCCATCCGCGATTTGGTGGCAAAGCAAAAGGCCGCCGGCCTGCAGGTCATCACCGATGGCGAGTTTCGCCGCAGCTACTGGCACCTCGATTTTATGTGGGGCCTTAACGGCATTGAGCGCCGCACCTCGCGTACAGGCTATATGTTCCACGATGAGGAGACTACCGCCGACACCGCCGTGGTAACCGGTCCCATTGGCGGCAAGAATCATCCGTTCGTCGAGCATTTTAAGTTCGTCAAGGCGCTTGAGGGGGAGGGCCAGGTCGCACGGCAAACCATTCCGGCACCGATCCAGACGTTCTCCGAAGTCACGCTCGACCGTTGCGATGGCCAGCAGGAGAGTCTGCGCGCCGTCTACAAGACCGACGAAGAGCTCGCCGATGCCATCGCGGCAGCATACCGCACCGTGATTGCCGACCTGTACGCAGCAGGCTGCCGCAATATCCAGTTTGATGACTGTACTTGGGGTATCTACTGCGACACCGATTTCGTGGCAAAGACCGGCATGAGCCCGGTCGACCTGCAAAAGGTAAGCGAGCTGGGCGTGGCGCTCAACAACGCCGCCATCGAGGGCAAGCCCGACGATCTGGTCATCAACACGCACGTGTGCCGCGGCAACTATCACTCCACGTATGCCTTCGAGGGTGGTTACGATCCCATTGCACCGTACCTGTTTGCGCACGAGGATGTCGACGCGTTCTACCTTGAGTTCGATACGCCGCGCGCCGGTGGCTTTGAGCCGCTCAAGTATGTTGCTCCCGGCAAGAAGGTCGTGCTGGGCCTGGTGACCACCAAGGCCGCTGAGCTCGAGGACGAGGATGCCATCGTCGAACGTATTCACGAGGCCGCAAAGTATGTGCCGCTCGTGAACCTGTACCTGTCGCCCCAGTGCGGCTTTGCCAGCTGTGAGATTGGCAACAAACTGACCGAGGACGAACAGTGGGCAAAGATCGCGCTGGTCAAGCGCATTTCCGAGCGCGTTTGGAAGTAACGCTACCGTTTGCAGGTGACGGCGCGTGCGAGACATGGCATATCACGTACAATGGTTCGGATCGTATCGTTCGGGCAGGTTATCCGATATGCCTGATCGCCCTTCCATCATGAAAGGACTTCCATGTCCCAATCCTCGACGCCCGCCGTCGCCGATGCCATCTACGATGCGTCGTCGCTCGGTCGCCCGCGCATGTTCCTACTCGGTCTGCAGCATCTATTCGCGATGTTCGGTGCCACGGTGCTCGTGCCTGTGCTCACCGGCCTTTCCGTTTCGGCGACGCTTCTGTTCGCCGGCATCGGCACGCTGCTGTTTCATTTTCTATCGCGCGGTAAGGTGCCCGCGTTTCTGGGCTCGTCGTTTGCTTTTATCGCGGGTTATGCCGCCATTGCACCCAACGGCGAGGCCGAGCTTTTGCCCTACGCCTGCCTGGGCGTTGCCTGCGCCGGTCTACTCTATCCGGTACTTGCGGCACTCTTCCGCGCATTTGGCGCCAAGCGTGTCATGCGCTTCTTTCCGCCGGTGGTGACCGGTCCCATCGTCATTTCCATCGGCCTGATCCTGGCGAGCTCTGCCATTGCCAACTGCCAGACCAACTGGCTTGTCGCCGTTATCGCTGTGGCCGTGATCGTCATCTGCAACATCTGGGGCCGCGGCATGATCAAGATCGTGCCGATTTTGCTGGGCGTTGTGGTGAGCTATGCCGTTGCGACTGCGCTCGGCGAGGTTGATTTCTCGGGCGTCGCAGCCGCTCCCTGGGTTGGCTTGCCCGTCGTGTGGGATAACACCGTGTTTGCGCTCTTTGGGCCGCAGTTCGATAGCGGTCTTGCCACGACGGCCATCATCACCATCATGCCGCTGGCCTTTGCGACCATGATCGAGCATATCGGTGATATCTCGGCTATCGGCTCCACTTGCGAGCGTAACTACATCGCCGATCCCGGCCTGCATCGCACGCTGCTCGGCGATGGTCTCGCCACGATTCTGGCGTCGCTCTTTGGCGCTCCGGCCAACACCACGTATGGCGAGAACACCGGCGTGCTCGCCCTGACGCGCGTGTTCGACCCGCGCGTGATTCGCATTGCCGCCTGCTGCGCCATCGTGCTTTCGTTCTGCCCCAAGTTTGCTGCCGTGATCGCCGCCATGCCAGCGTGTGTAATCGGCGGCGTGTCGCTCGTGCTCTACGGCATGATCAGCGCCGTGGGCGTCCGTAACCTCATCGAGAATCAGGTTGATTTCCAGAACAACCGCAACGTGCTGGTGGCGGCTCTGGTGCTCGTGCTTTCGCTCGGCATTGCCTACAGTACCGCCGGTGCCATCGTGCTGGAGCTGGGCGGCGTGACCATTTCGCTCTCGGGCCTTGCCGTGGGTTCGCTGGTGGGCATTGTGCTCAATGCCATCCTACCGGGCAACGACTTTGAGTTCGACGTCTCTGAACTCGAGGAGGCCGCCGAGTAAGGCCGGCTATCGATAAATCTAAAAAATGGCTCCCATGCGTGCAGCTACGCGTGGGAGCCATTTTTAGTGCGTGAGTATCCAGTGGATGCCGCGGGCCATGCGCAAGTCGGTTTGGGCAAAGTGATTGCCGGGGTTGAGCTCCAGCGTTGTTGGAATGTCGCGCTCGACGAGCAACGCTTCCATCGCGCGTGTGTCGTCGAGTACGTGCCGCATCATGCGGTTGGGCGTCTTGGTTTCCTTTTTGCCGAGTGACAGATAGACGGCTTGCGGGCTGCCGGCAAATGGCGCCGTGCTGGCGCGATCGACAAAGTCGGGAAACCATAGCGACCCCGATGCGCTCGCGGCGCGGTCAAAGGCGTCGGTTTGCCAGAGAGCCCAAAGCGAAAAGAGGCCTGCCAGCGAGTAGCCAGCAACGCCGTGCCAGGTGGGCGGCTGAGGAAGCGACGACTCGACCTGGGGGATTATCTGATTCAGCAGCTCATCAAGAAAACCGGCAGCTTGGCCGCCGAAAGGCTCGGCATCGCGCACGGTTCCGTCGCATGCCCAGGGGCTCAGCTCGCGATTCCAATCGAGCCCGCCAATGGTGACGAGGGCGAATGGCGGACAGTCGAGCTCTCGGCAACACTTATAAACCTCGCTGCCGTCGCCCACGACCACAGGAAGGTAGATGACAGGCGCGCTTTCCGTATGATTCGAATAAACGGTTATCTGCTTTTGATGCGCTTCCATGACGGGCTTCTCTCGGTGTTGTGATATCGACGGCCCCCATTGTCGCACGCCGGCTCATGCAGGTTGGGCTAGACCAAAGACAATCTCGTGCATACCCTGCGGACGCATATGGAAAACGCCACCGCCGGAGGGGGCTCGGCGGTGGCGTTGCTAAACGGTGCTCGGGCTAGGCGCTTTCATGGGTGCCGTCCCGTGCATCAAAAGCGTCTATGAGCGCTTGCGGCTCGCCACGGCGCCCGCGGCGATAGCGGCTGTTCCCGCAAGGACGGTTGCCACGATGGCCGCACCCGAGGTGTCGCCGGTTGCCGCGAGCACGCCGGTAGTCTTGGCTTTCGTGGTTGAAGCCGCAACGGCCTTGGTCGGCTTTGAGCCCTCAGGCTTGGGGTTCTGCTTGGACTCCGCGGGCTTGCTTTCTGCGGGCTTGGTCTCGTCGCGCTTGGGGTCTTCCGGCTTGGCTACCTCGGGAGGTGCGATGACCATGCTCTTGGCGACAGCTTCGTTATAGGGGGAGTCGATCACAGCGTCGCTCGTGCCGATGGCTTGGCCTGCCTCGTAGATGCCGTCACGGAGCTTGCGATAGTCAATGACCTTGCCGCCTTCGGGCGTCTGGATGGCGGCGTTCTCAATCTTGATGGTGCCGATTGTCTTGCCGTCAGCGCTCATGGCACGGGCAAAGATTGCCGCTGTATCTCCTTCGGCCGTTACCTTGCTGCGGATGATCGAGATGACTGCGGGTGTGACGCCCTCGCTGGTCTGGGCGATGATGCCGATGTTCTCGCCTTGGGGCTCGGGGCTCGTCTCACCATCTTGGTTTTCGCTGTAGGGGATGGGGCCGTCGCCGTTCTCGACATAGCGGGCTATGGCCTTGACAACGGAGTCGCTGATGTAGATGTGGCCACCCTCCTCGTTGGGTCGATCGTTTCTGGTGGAGAATGCAGCCGAAACCTCGCCTTCCGCAAACGCGTCCACGGTGGAGCCGTTCTTGACGACGATATCGTCTTGGTAGGTGAAGAGGGCAATGGCGTCACCGTATCTGCCTTTACTTGCGCGGACTGTCACGTTTGCATGATCGAGTGTGATGCCCTTGTGGGCATAGACGCCATATTCAACACCGTTTGCGTTGAGGGAGGCGTTTGTGGCTGCGAGGCTGCCCTTGGCCTCGACGGCGGCGTCTTTCTCGGAGCTCGCCTTGACCTGGCTGCCGTCCGAGATATTGATGTTGCCGCCGCTCCAAATGGCCTCACCATCGGCTGAGCTTGCCTCGACTGTGCCGCCACCCTTGATGGTGAGGTTCTTGTCGGTTCCGATACCCTTGTCCTTGGTAGCCCTGGCGGTGACGGCCCCGCTGTCGTCAATCGTGATATTGCCGTTTGCCCTGATGCCATCCGATACGCCCGTGGCGTTGACGTTGCCCGAACCTTTGATAGCGAGATCGCCCTCGGCGTCGATGGCATCAAACCCAGCGCTCGTGGCGTTGACGGATCCGGCTCCGTCGATGTTGATATTACCCGTGGAGAGGATAGCGTCCTCAGTAGATGTCACGCTGAGCGTGCTGCCCGCGTCGCCTTGGATATTGAGCTCGGCGTTCTCATTCTTGCCATGAGAAGCCTTGATGCCTTCGATCCAGTCGGCAGTGACGATGTTGTTTCCCGAGTAATTCACGTTGAGCTTGCCTGCGGCCTGGATCTCGCCGCCGTTATAGTTGTTGAGCTTCAAGTCGTCGGCGCCGTCCCACGACCAGGTGCCGGTCTCGTCGCCCGCCGCAGTGCCGGCGTTGTATTTGGTTTCGCCGACCTTGACCCATTCCGCCGCGAGCGAGACGCTCGGCATGAGCAGCGAGCTCACCGTGAGCGCGCACACGGCGCCTACGACGATGCGGCGCGTCACGCGGCGCCAGCTGCCGTGCGCGAGTCCTATGCGACGGCGAACGTCGGGTTCGGCAACATGGGTTCCGGCGGTAGTGTCATTGCGTTTGGGGGTCGTGAACAAGGCTGCCATGGTTGCTCCCGTTCTCATAGGGCCTATACGGCTAGGTTCAGCGTATCTGCTGGATGTTGCCGGCGGTAGTGCCGTTTGGAGGGCAAAATGGCCAAAATGGGGGAGAAATAGGCCGCACGCCGGCGCAGGGACCGACGCTAAAAGAAAAGCGCGGGGCCGCATGGCGACTCCGCGCTTTATTGTTCAGCTTTTGCAGCCTTGCCCTTACGCTACGAAGAAGTAGACGGGGAAGGCAAGGGCTGCGATCCACCCGTCCTGTGCGAAAAAGTGTTTACGAACGTTTGCGACTCGCCAGGGCGCCTGCGGCGATGGCGGCTGTTCCCGCAAGGGCGGCTGCCACGATGGCTGCGTTCGAGGTGTCGCCGGTTGCCGCGAGCTTGCCGACGGTCTTGGCTCCCTTGGCTGCAACTGCAACGGTCTTGGTTGTCTTCGTGCCCTCGGACTTGGAACCCTCGGGCTTGGTCTTGCCGTGCTTTTCCTCGGGCTTGGTCTCCTCGGGAGGCACGATGACCGTGCTCTTGGCGACAGCGGCGTCATAGGGGGAGTCAATCGTGGCATCGCCCGTGCCAATGGTCTGCCCCGCCTCGTAGACGATGCCGTCGCTGAGCTCTTCCTTGTTGCGATAGTCAATGACTTTGCCGCCTGCAGGCGTCTGGATGATGGCGTCCTTGATTTCGATGGTGCCGATCGCCTTGCCGTCCGCGCTCATGGCAAGGGCGAAGATAGCCGCCGTGTCTCCCTCGGCCGTGACCTTGCTGCGGACGATCGAGATGGTCGCGGGCGTGATGCCCTTCTCGGTCTGCGCGAAGATGCCGATGTTCAGGCCCTCGGACTCAGGGATGATTTCGTCGTTTTGGTCTCCACTGTAGTGGTCGGGGCCGTCGCCGCCGGTCTCGGCATAGCGGGCTATGGCCTTGACAACGGAGTCGCTGATGTAGATATGGCCACCCGCTTCGTCGGAGTAGAAATTACTGGTGGAGATTGCAACCGAGAACCTGCCTTCTGCGAGCGCATCCACAGTCGAGCCGTTCTTGATGACGATGTTGTCCTCATCGGTGAAGAGTGCGCTGGCTTCCCCGCCATCTGAGCTTGCGCGGACCGTCACGGTCGCGCCATCGAGCGTGATGCCCTTGTAGACATAGATGCCATACCCAACGCCACTTGCGTTGAGGGAAGCGTTCGTGACCGTGAGGCTGTTTTTACCGTCGATGGCGGCGTCTTCCTCGGAGCTTGCCTTGACCTGGCTGCCACCCGAGATCTCGATACTGCCGTCGGCCCAAATCGCATTGTCCTCGATAGAGCTTGCCTCTACCTTGCCGCCGCCCTTTATGATGAGGTTCTCGTTAGCATCGATACCCTGATCCTCGGTGGCCTTGGCGGTGACGGTTCCGCTGTTGTCGATCGTGATGTTGCCGTCGGCCCTGATGCCATCCGAATCGCCCGTGGCGTTAACGTTTCCCGAGCTCTTGATGGTGACATCGCCCCCGGCATCGATGGCATCGTGCTCGGTGCTCGTGGCGTTGACAGTGCCAGCGCCGTCGATGTTGATGTTGCCGACGGAAGTGATGGCGTCACGAGAAGATGTCACGTTGAGCGTGCTAGACGCGTCGCCCTGAATATTAAGCTCGGCGTTCTCGTTCGCGCCATCCTTAACCTTGATGCCGCGGCCGTCGTCGTTAGTGACGGTGTTGTTGCCCTCGTAGCTCACGTTGAGCTTGCCCGCTGCCTCGATCGCGCCGCCGTTATAGCCGTTGAGCTTCATGTCGTCGGCGCCGTCCCAGGCCCAGGTGCCGGCCTCGTCGCCTGCTGCAGTGTTGTACTGAGTGCCGCCGACGTTGACCCACTCGGCCGCGAGTGAGACGCTCGGCATGAGCAGCGAGCTTGCCGTGAGCGCGCATACGGCGCCCACGACGATGCGGTGTGTCACGCGGCGCCAGCTGCCGTGTGCGAGCAGCGTGCGACGGCGTGCGTCGGGCTCGATAAAATGGGCTCCAGAGGTTTTGTCATTGCGCTTGGGGGTCGTGAACAGGGCGGCCATGGTTGCTCCCATCCTCATAGGGCCTATGCGATTACGCCCAGCATATCTGCAGGATGTAGCCGGCGGTAGTGCCGTTTGGAGGGCAAAATGTCCAAAACTTGGGAAGCAATACATCGCGCGTCCGTGCGTTGCCTGGCTTTAAAAGAAAAGCGCGGAGCCGCTCGATGCGACTCCGCGCTTTTGTGTTCTGCTTTGGCAGACTGTGCCGTTACGCCACGAAGAAGTAGACGAGGAAGGCAAGGGCTGCAATCCACATGAGCGGCTTGATCTTGGAGGCCTCGCCCTTAAAGAGCGCGACGATCACGTAGGCGATAAAGCCCAGGCCAATGCCGGCAGAGATGGAGTAGGTGAAGGGTACGCCGGCGACAATCATGAACGCCGGGAAACCCTGCGACACGTCGGACCAGTCGATCTCGGAGGCCTCGCTCATCATGAGGTAGCCAACGTAGACCAGAGCACCGCAGGTGGCGGCGCTGGAAACGATGGTGACGATGGGGGAGAAGAACGCGGCGAGAATGAACAGCACGCCGGTGGTGACGGAGGTGAGGCCCGTGCGGCCACCGTCGGCGGCGCCGGAAGTGGACTCGACGAAGGTGGTGATGGAGGAGACGCCCATGAAACCGCCCACAGCAGCGGCGGCGGAGTCGACGATCAGGATCTCCTTGATATTCTCGACGTTGCCGTCGTCGGTGAGGAACTCGCCCTGCTTGGCCACGGCCATCGCGGTGCCCATGGTGTCGAAGAAGTCACTCATGAGCAGCGAGAACGAGATGACGAGGAGCGTGGGGTCGGTAAGGACCTTGACGATGGCGGGCACGCCGCCGGCGTCGGCGATGGGGCCGCCGATGCTCGAGAAGTCGAGCGGGGCGATGATGCCGGTCGGAGCCTGGGTCACACCCAGGGGGATACCGGCGATAACGGCGACGATGATGCCGATGAGCAGCGAGCCGGGGACGTTGCGGCAGGCGAGGGCGACCGTCACCAGGATGGAGATGATGCCGACGATGAAGGTGGGGGAGGTGATGTCGCCCAGACCGACGAGTGTACCGGCGCCAGCGGTGATAATGCCGGCATCGCACAGGCCAATCATGGCGATGAACAGGCCCAGACCCACCGAGATGGCGTGACGCAGGACAACCGGGATGGCGTCCATGATGGCCTCGCGCAGGCCACAAAGCACGAGCAGCAAGATGACGACGCCCTCAAGGAAGATGACGCTCATGGCCACGTGCCAGTCACCGCCGCAGACGGTGGTGGTGATTCCAGCGATCATCGCGTTGACGCCTAAGCCCGACGCGCATGCGAGCGGACGGTTGGCGAAGATGCCCATGCAGATGGTCATGATGCCAGCGCCCAGGCAAGTGGCGCAGGCGAGCGCTCCCGCATCGATGCCGGCGCCCGAGAGCACTGCGGGGTTGACGGCGATGATGTAGGCCATCGCCAGGAATGTTGTCAGTCCAGCGCGAAGTTCGGTCCCGATTGTGGACTTGCGCTCACTGACGTGAAAAAGTTCGTCCATGCATACCCTTTCCTTGTTCGGCCCCGAGTTTAGGCCGATTGACACGAACCCACCCACTATATCGCCTTTGTGAAGTTGGTGTTCCTCACATGTTGATGTTCGGCGGTTTGTAACGGACGGGCGGTATCTTTCGCATGAAATTGTGTAGGTACCGTATACTTAAGCGGTTACAACGACCCCTATGGAGGAACGTATGATTAAAGAGCTTTGCCACGACGAGGCTATCCTGTCCCAGCGTTGCGAGGTTGCGACCGTCGAGGACGAGTCGGTTGCTCAGGACCTGATCGATACCATCAAGTCGCTCGACGATGCCGGCTGCCTTGCCGCTAACCAGATTGGCGTTACCAAGAAGGTTTGCGTCTACCTGGACGACGCCGGCGAGCCCCACGTGCTCTACAACCCCCGTCTGGTGTTTGGCCTGGGTGCCAGCAAGATGGAGGAGAGCTGCCTGACGCACGAGGAGGTCACCAAGTCCACGCGCTATATCAAGTGCAAGGTTGCCTTTGACCAGATCGTCGACGGCAAGATGAAGGAGTGCCGCCGCGATTACGCAGGCTTTGAGGCGCAAATGATCCAGCACATGATTGATCACTGTCTTGGAAAGTTGGTCTAAGGGGACCAAAGCACCGCACCTCGTCGTTTTTAGTCCGGGTATGACATTGTTGTCATGTCCGGACTTTTTTGTTTAGCGCTCCTTTGTTTGGTGACAATGACCTTAGTAAGAACATTGAGCTAGGAGGCGCTATGTGCACGAGCATTCGATTTACCGATAATTCCGGCCACATGTATCTGGGCCGCAACCTCGACTGGAGCTTTGGATACGGCGAGCAGGTTCGCGTGGTGCCCCGCGGGTTCCACATCCCGTACTCGTTTATCGACGATGCGACGGCGGCGCATGCGGTAATCGGTATGTGTATCGATTACAAGAACTATCCCATGTTTTTCGATTGCGGCAACGATGCGGGCCTGGCTGTGGCGGGGCTCAACTTTCCCGGCTATGCCGAGTATGCCGAGGGGCCGGTTGATGGCAAGACCAATATCGCGGCCTACGAGTTTCCCCTGTGGGTGGCGGCGACGTTCTCGACGGTCGACGAGGCCGAGGCTGCACTGCGCGATACGGTGATTGTCGCCAAATCTGCCGGCGAGGGCCTGGGCGTGTCGCTGCTCCATTGGATTATCGGCGACAGCCAGCGCAGTATCGTGGTCGAGATGATGGCCGACGGCCTGCATGTATACGACGACCCGGTCGATACCCTTGCCAACCAGCCGACTTTCCCGTGGCATATGGAAAACCTGCGCACCTATATCACCGCCACCAGCGATTTTCCGCAGACGGCGACATGGCGCGCCGCCGAGCTCAAGCCCTATGGCGCTGGTGCCGGCATGCGCGGTATTCCGGGCGACTGCTATTCGCCGAGCCGTTTTGTAAAGGCGGCCTACCTCAATGCCAATTACCCGCAAAAGGGCAGCGAGGCCGAAAACGTCGTCCGCATGTTCCGCTCGCTCGAGGGCGTGGCGATGATCGAGGGAGCGTCCAAGATGGGCGACGGCAAGTTCGAGAAGACCATCTACACCGGATGCTTTAGCGCGCGTACGGGCAATTATTACTACGCGACCTACGATGACCCATCGATTCGCTACGTGAGCCTGATGGATGCCGAGGGCGCGAGCCCCGATAGGCTCGTGGTTCCCGAGCCGCGTCGTTCGTAGCCCATAGCTTTACTGCAATGCAAAATGGCCCTGCATCTCCCGTGAGGTGCAGGGCCACTGCGACCTGGGCTTTATCCCGCATGCGCCCCGAGAAAATGTCCCTTAAGCGCGCGCTGCCTGGGCGATACCAGCCTTGGTGCTTGCGCGTTTGCCGGCGAGTTCGCAAAAGACCGCGCCGCCGATGATGAGCGCGGCGCCCATCAGGCGGACCGGCGTTATGCCTTCGCTCAAAAGGATGGCGGAGAACACAACGGCCGAAAGCGGCTCGAGGTAGCCGACAACCGCGACGGTCTGCACGGGCAGCCTGGCGACGGCGCTAAAGTAAAGCAGGCAGCCGACGCCGGTGTTGACGACGCCGAGCATAGCGACGGCACGCCAATCGATGCTTGCGGCGATACCGGGGGAAAAGAACGAGGGGGCGCCTTGGGTGACGAGCGTGAGGACCAGCGCGGTCACAAAGGCGGCGCTCACCTGGAGTGCAGAGTTCTCGAGGCCTTCGATGTGTGGCGCGCCTTTGCTGGCGATGACCATCAACGCGTAGCAGAAGGCCGAGGCAATGCCACAGACGATGCCCGCAATGGGCATGTTGCCGCCGAGATCCTGCGCTGCAACGAGAAAAGCGCCGCAGGCGACGGCGATAAAGCCGGCGATTTTGCCCCCGGTCAGTTTTTCGCCAAAGATAAACGGCGAGAGGGCCATGACGATGATGGGGCCGCAGTAGTACAGCAGCGAGGATACGCCGACGCCGATCGTCTGATAGGCGCGGAACAGAAAAATCCAGCTGGCGCCCAACGCAGCTCCCGAGAGGATCAAGGCCACAGCTTCGCGAGGGCGGGATGGCGCCTGCAGTTTATGGCGTTGGGTGATGGCGAGGATGGTGACAAGCGAGAAGGCTCCCAGAAAGGTGCGCAGCAGCACGATATCGGAGCTCGGCAGCGCGATGGCCGCGGCAATGATGCCGTTGGAGCCAAACAACAACAATGCTGCTAAATACGTAATCAGTCCGTTGTTCATGCGCAGCCGCCCCTTTCATATCCCTGCATGTTCACTATGGGTGAGGTTGCCTTAGAAGAAAAGCGAATATAATGCATGGATAACATGACAAAACATCATGCAAAGGCGGAGGCGTGTCGTGGAAACGAATATTCAAAAGATGCAGGTGCTGCTCGAGACAGTGCGCGCCGGAAGCTTTACGCGCGCCGCCGAGCGCCTGAGCTATTCGCAATCGGGCGTGAGCCGCATGGTGGCCGACCTCGAGGCCGACTGGGGCTTTAAGGTGCTCGACCGCAGCCGCGAGGGCGTGACGCTTTCTGCCGACGGGCGGCAGGTCATGCCGGCTGTCGAGGCGCTCTGCGAGGAATTCATTCGCTTGCAGCGGCGTGTGGATGAGATGCGTGGGCTCATGCGTGGCAAAATCTGCATCGGTACGTTTTCGAGCGTGGCGACCCACGTACTGCCGCCGGTGATTGCGCGTTTTCGCGCCGATTATCCAGACGTCGATTACGAGTTGCTGATGGGCGACTATTCAGAGATTGAACAATGGGTGGCGCAGGGCCGCTGCGATCTGGGCTTTATCCCGCATGAGCCCCGAGAAAATGGCATGACATCGCGATCTTTGGTGCGCGACGAGTTGATGGCGGTGGTGCCGACAGACTCTCTGCTTGCTAGTGAGGGGGCCGTTTCACTTGCCGATTTGGCCAACGAGCAGTTTATTCTGCTGGAACGCGGCACCGATGACGAGATTACGCCGCTGTTCCGTCGGGCGGGGCTGACGGTGCGCTCAAAACTGTCGACCTGGGATGACTATGCGATTATGGCCATGATCGAGGACGGCTTGGGCGTGAGCATCCTTCCGGCGCTCATCTTGCGGCGCTGCCAGTTCAATGTCGCCATTCGTCCGCTCGAGGGACGTCCCCATCGGCAGATTAACGCCATATATCGAACGGCCGACGTTTCGCTTGCTGCTGCTCGATTCCTTGAATACCTCTAAACGCGTGCACGTTATTGTCCGCTTTGGGCAAATCTCGGAGTTCGGTACGTTTTCTTATGAAATTGAACTTTCGAATTAGGTACGGCGCTATACTGCTTGCTAAATTGAACCTTGGTTCAATTCGTGTCCTATAAATTGAACTTTGCCAGCAAGGAGGTTCTAGTGGCCCAAGAGACGTTTAGCGATCGTCTGCGACAGGCTATGTCCGATCGCGACGTTCGCCAGTCGGACGTGATCCGCGCATCGGAGATGCTCGGCAAAAAACTCGGCAAGAGTCAGATGAGCCAATATGTGAGCGGCAAGACGATTCCGCGGCGCGATGTGGCTGAGCTGCTCGCCCGTATTTTGGAGGTCGATGTTACCTGGCTGCTTGCCGGCGACGCCGATCAAGGCGAGGCATCATCACCCCGCAACGATTCCAAGCCCGAACCCCATCCCTCAGCTCAAATTGCAAGGAGCACCACCATGCGTACTTTTTCTAAATCCACCAAGCTCGATAACGTCCTGTATGACGTGCGCGGTCCCGTCGTCGACGAGGCCGCCCGTATGGAGGACGAGGGCGAGCGCATCCTCAAGCTCAATATCGGCAACCCGGCGCCCTTCGGTTTCCGCACGCCCGATGAGGTCATCAAGGACATGCGCCAGCAGCTGCCCGACTGCGAAGGCTATTCCAACTCGCGTGGCCTGTTCTCCGCGCGCAAGGCGATCATGCAGTATTCGCAGATCAAGGGCTTGCCCAACGTTCAGATGGAGCATATCTACACGGGCAACGGCGTGTCCGAGCTCATTCAGCTTTCGATGAACGCGCTGCTCGACAATGGCGACGAGATTCTGATCCCCAGCCCCGACTATCCGCTCTGGACGGCGTGCGCAACCCTTGCCGGCGGTCATCCCGTGCACTATCTGTGCGATGAGCAGGCGGATTGGTATCCCGACCTGGAGGATATGGAGTCCAAGATCACGAGCGCGACCAAAGCCCTCGTCATCATCAACCCCAACAACCCCACGGGTTCCGTCTATCCGCGCGAGGTGCTCGAGGGCATCGTCGAGGTTGCACGCAGGCATCAGCTGATGATCTTTGCTGATGAGATCTACGACCGCCTGTGCATGGACGGCTACGAGCACGTCTCGATTGCCTCGCTCGCTCCCGATCTGCCCTGCGTCACCTTTAGCGGTCTGTCCAAGTCGCACATGATCGCGGGCTATCGTATTGGCTGGATGGTGCTTTCGGGCAACCAGCGCTGCATGAGCGACTTTATTATGGGCATCAACATGCTCTCGAACATGCGCCTGTGCTCCAACGTGCCGGCTCAGTCGATCGTCCAGACGGCGCTCGGCGGCCATCAGTCCGTCAACGACTACATCCGCCCCGGCGGTCGTGTCTACGAGCAGCGCAACTTTGTGTATGAGGCGCTCAACAAGATCGACGGCATCTCGGTGGTCAAGCCGCGTGCGGCGTTCTATATCTTCCCCAAGATGGATGTGAAGAAGTTCAACATTACCGATGACGAGCAGTTCGCCCTTGACCTGCTGCACGAGAAGAAGATCCTGATCACCCGCGGCGGCGGCTTTAACTGGGCCGAGCCCGACCACTTCCGCATCGTGTACCTGCCGCGTATGGAAGTGCTCAAAGAGTCGCTCGAGGACCTCGCCGACTTCTTCGATCATTACCGTCAAGCGTAGGGGATTGGATATCTTCCGCTGCGAGGGTTGAGACGTCGCAGGATAGGCATACGACAGCGAGCGAGCCGCATTTGCGCCAAGGTGACGTGAAGCGAAAGGGCGCTGACCTTTTGGTCGCGCCCTTGAAGCTGAACGTCAGATTGGCGTGAATGCGGCTCGCGCAGCGTCAAGTGGTCCGCCGTTCGGTAGAACGGCGGAACTATATAACAATTCCGCAACAGTGGTCGATTTCGTGTTGGATGATCTCGGCGGTGTAGCCCGAGAAGTTTTTGATGCGGTGGACGAAGTTCTCGTCCAAATACTCCACCTTAATGCGACGGTAGCGGGTACAGGGGCGCTCGCCGATCAACGAGAGGCATCCTTCGCTCGTCTGATAGGCATTGACCTGCTCAAGAATTTGAGGGTTGTACATCAGCAGCGTCCTGTTGCCGTCCTTTACGCAGATGATGCGCTTGCGCACGCCGATCATGTTGGCGGCGAGCCCCACGCACTCGTGCTCATGCTCAAGGAGCGTATCCAGGAGGTCCTGCCCGGTCGCGGCATCGTCGGGTCCCGCGTCTTCGGAAGGCAGACGCAAAAAGAACTCGGATTTCATGATGGGCTTAATCATGGCGGGCTCCTCATGTCTCATGCTTTCGTGGACTTTCAATAATAGCGCGGAAGGAAAGCAGCGCGTCCGCGTTACGATCTTTCGACGTTGGACCATGTTGCCAGATTCGTCGTGTTGCGGCATTTGGCGTAAGTCTAGGGCTCATTCTCGCCCTGGACGGTTCCTCCGGGGCGATGCGACGGTCGTTCCAAGAGGAAGGAAATGCATGGGGAACAAATCTCAGCAACAAGTTAGGGCAACGCCATCGGGCACTTCGGCGTTTCTCGTCGTCATGTATATCGCAGCCTTTGTTGCCGCGTTTAACGAGAACATCATTAACGTGGCGCTGCGCGACATTATGGCGGCCTTTTCGGTGAGTGCCACCACGGCGCAGTGGCTTGTTTCGGGCTACATGATCGTGACGTCGATCTTTACGGCCATCATGGCCTTTCTGTCCGGACGCTTTTCGACGCGCAAGCTGCTGTTCTTTGCATGCGGCTGCATGGTCGCCGGCGAAGTCCTGTGCCTGGTCGCCCCGTCGTTTGTCGTTTTGCTGCCAAGTCGCATTTTGCAGGCTGCGGGATCGGGCATCTTGTGTCCGCTCATGATGAATGTGGTGCTATCTTGCGCTCCGCGCGAGAAGCTCGGTCTGTATCTGAGCTTGGGCGGTGCCTGCATTACGCTGGGGCCGGCGTTTGGACCTGTGATCAGTGGTCTTATGTGCACGTTGTTTGGCTGGAGGGCGGTGTTCCTAGTGCCGCTGGTGGGCGGTGTTGTGGTCGCTGCGGCGGGTGCAAAGCTCGTTCGAAATGTCGGAGAGCGCCTGGATGTTTCGCTCGATATCCTGTCGGTTATTTTGCTCGCCGCCGGCATTACGGCGTTCGTGTATTCCGTAGGCGAGTTCTCGGCCAATGTGATGGCCGGCATCGTGACGCTTTTCGCCGCGGTTGTGCTGCTCGGCCTGTTTGCGGCCCGTCAGCTCAAGCTCGTCCATCCGGTGCTCAACGTGCGTCCCATGACGAGCGTTCGTTTTTGGCCTGCCTGTCTGCTTGTGGTGGTGTCGATGATGACGACGTTCTCGATGAGCGTTTTGTTGCCGCTCTATTTTGAGGGCGCATACGGCATGACCGCGCTTGTCGCGGGCCTGCTCATTTTGCCGGCAATTGCCTGCAACGCCGTGACCTCGATTGTGGGCGGACGCGTGATGGATGCCCATGGCGCATGGCCGCTGCTACCGGTCGGCTTTGCCCTGATTGCCGTGGGGCAGACTGCCATCTCGATGACGGCGGCAAGCATGAACATCGGCGTCGTCGTGGCGCTGACCGTTGTGGTGTATGCCGGAGTCGGTTTGGTGCTGAGCCCCTCGCAAACGGCCGGCTTGGAGACGCTGCCCGCCGCTGAGCATCCTCACGGAACGGCATTGCTCAACACGTGGAACATGATTGCCGCATCGTTTGGCCCGTCGCTGTTTATCGGCCTGCTCTCGAGTTCTGCGGCGGCTGCCGGTGCTGCCGGCGTGGCGACGGACGTTGCCCAGGCGATTGGATTTGCAGCCGCCGTGCGCATGGCGGCCGTGATTGCCCTGGTTGGCTTCGCGGTGTCGGTTGTGTACGCTCGCCGCGAGTCGCACATGTCGCATTAATGTGTGCACATAGATTCTGCAGCTAGATTAGCGGACGACACCATAAACTAATGGACGTTTTGCCGAGAGGCATGAATGTTTAAAGCGCAAAGAGTGCGCGACGGGCCCCGCGAATGGGGCGATGATGCCCGAGAGGGCCAAGAAGGAGTCTCATGTCCGAGAACGAAGAGATCATGAACGAGACCGAGAACGAGACCATGGCTGCCGAGGTCGAGGCAGTCGAGACCGTGGAGACCGAAGCTGCCGAGGTTGAGGCTGCTGACGAGGTTTCCGCCGAGGAGGAGGCCGAGGTTGTCGAGGCCGCCGTTGATTACGATGACGAAGAGCTGATGGACAAGATGCAGAAGGCCGCCCGCCTGCTGCGTAGCCGTCGCTTTGCTATTTCCAAGGAGGAGGAGGCCAAGGCCGAGCGCATGGCGAACATCGAGCGCGCCATCAAGCTGCTTGACCTCAAGCCCAAGATGGAGCAGAAGGAGATGTCCGACCTGCTGGGCATGCGCCTTCGTGAGCTCGATGGCCTGATGGCCGAGGCCGAGGCTGCCGATCTGGTCGGCCGCATCGACGACGCCGAGGGCGATATGCGCAAGATCGTCGTCTTCGCTGCCGAGGATGCCGCCGAGGGCCTGGTCGAGCTTGCCAACAAGAAGGAGAAGCTCCTGCCCGAGCTTTCTTACGAGGAGGCCACCGAGCTGATGGCTGCCCTCGATAAGGTTATCGCTCCGCTCGTCGCCATGGGCCTGGACGAGGACCGCGGTCCTCGCGGTGGCCGTGACGATCGC